>JBFKAF010000048.1:0-12069 GCA_041621735.1 Pseudomonas sp. | reverse complement strand
GAGCGTTACTACTCGCAGACCGCGCGTCTGGTTGCGGTGGTCTGCGTGATCTTCATCTCCTTCACCTACGTGGCCGGGCAGATGCGCGGCGTCGGCATCGTCTTCTCGCGTTACCTGGAAGTGGACATCAACACCGGCGTGATGATCGGCATGGCGATCGTGTTCTTCTACTCGGTGCTGGGCGGCATGAAGGGCATCACCTACACCCAGGTGGCGCAGTACTGTGTGATGATCTTCGCCTACATGGTGCCGGCGATTTACATCTCGATGATGATCACCGGTAACCCGATTCCGCAGCTGGGCTTCGGCAGCGAAGTCACCGGCACCGGTCAGTCGGTGCTCGAGCGCCTCAATGGCCTGAGTACGGAGCTGGGCTTCGCCACCTACACCGATGGCAGCAAGTCGACCATCGACGTGTTCTTCATCACCATGGCGCTGATGGTCGGCACCGCCGGTCTGCCCCACGTGATCGTACGCTTCTTCACCACCCCGACCGTGCGTGCGGCGCGTCAGTCCGCCGGTTATGCCCTGCTGTTCATCGCCATTCTCTACACCACGGCGCCGGCCATTGCCGCCTTCGCCCGCACCAACCTGCTGACCACCATTCCGGGGATCAGCTACAGCGAAGCCCCGCAGTGGGTGAGCAATTGGGAAAAGTCCGGCCTGATCGCCTGGCTGGACAAGAATGGTGACGGCAAGATCCAGTACGGCCCAGGTGCTCCGTTCGTCGGCACGCCTACCTTCGCCGCCGAGCGTGGGACCAATGGCGAACGCCTGGTGACCAACGCACCGACCGAAGCCGCCACCGAGCTGTATGTGGACCGCGACATCATGGTGCTGGCCAACCCGGAAATCGCCAACCTGCCGGGCTGGGTGATCGCCCTGATTGCCGCCGGGGGGCTGGCGGCCGCCCTGTCGACCGCGGCCGGCTTGTTGCTGGTGATCTCCACCTCGATCTCGCATGACCTGCTGAAGAGCAACATCATGCCGAACATCAGCGAGAAGGGTGAGCTACTGGCTGCCCGTATCGCCGCCGGGGTGGCGGTGGTGATCGCCGGCCTGTTCGGCATCTACCCACCGGCCTTCGTGGCGCAGGTGGTGGCCTTCGCCTTCGGCCTGGCCGCGGCCTCGTTCTTCCCGGCCATCGTCATGGGGATTTTCTCCAAGAAGATGAACAAGGAAGGGGCGATTGCCGGCATGGTGGTCGGCCTGGCGTTCACCTTCAGCTATATCGTCTACTACAAGTTCATCGACCCGACTGCGGGCCCGAACGAGTGGTGGTTCGGTATCTCCCCCGAGGGCATCGGTACCCTGGGCATGATCTTCAACTTCGTGGTGTCCGTGGCTGTGGCCAAGATCACCTCGGCACCGCCGGAGCACATCCAGCACCTGATCGAAGACATCCGCATCCCCCGTGGTGCCGGTGCCGCCATCGATCACTAAGCGCCAAGCGCTGCAACCCGAACAGCAACGCCCCGGAAACGGGGCGTTGTCGTTTCTGCTCTATGTCGGTGGTGACTGCTGTGCTTTATTCGCGGGCGCGGCGCACGACCGGGGCAGTCTGACGCGTTGGGCAATCGTTGATAAAGAGCTGCAGGGTAGAGGTCGCCAGCGAGGCGCTGGCCGCCTCGCGAGAGATATCAAGGACACGTGCCAGTGGCGTTGGGCTGTACAAAAAATAGTCAGCTGGAGCAAGGCCGCGCGGGCTCTGCTCGGGACGGCTCAGGACACAGCTTATCCACAGCTCGGCGCACAGTTATTGTGTCTAAGTGGATAGTTATCCTATTGATCTGGCTCAAAAAATAACCAGCTGCTGGCAGGCGTTGCGCGGCTTGGGCTGCGTCACTGTCTGTACAGCTTGTCCACAGCGCCATCCACCGGTTTCGTGGGTAAAGGCAGCGAGCAGCCAAGGTCATGGCGTGCAGAACTTATGCTTCGTGCTGGGTGGGGTTAGAGCGAGTGTGCCTGCTGCCGTCTGCGCCAGCCGGCCAGGCCCTGTTCCAGGGCCAGCAGGTTGTCGAGCCGTTGCTGGCGCGCGCGGCTGAACAGGATCAGCGCCAGCTCGGCGGTGACCAGGGCGTCGGCGCTGGCGTGGTGGCGTTGCTGCACCTGCAGGCCGAAGTAGTCGGTCCAGGCGTCCAGGCCACCCTGCTGGATATTCGCCTGCGGGCAGAGCAGCGGCGCCAGTTCGGCGGCGTCGAAGAAGGGATGGCGCAGGCGATAGCCGAGCGTCTGCTTCAGCGCCCGGCCGAGCATGCGCTGGTCGAAACCGGCATGAAAGGCCAGCAGTGGGCTGGTGCCGAGAAACTCCATGAAATCCAGCAGCGCCTCGGCCGGGGCGATACCGGCGGCGATGGCGCTGGGGGCCAGGCCGTGGATCAGCACGCTGGCGCTGACTTGATGGTCGTGGCGGTGCAGGGTGCACTCGAACTGCTGACCGAGGTCGATGGCACCCTGTTCGATGACCACCGCACCAATCGACAGGACCTGATCGCGGCGCATATCCAGGCCGCTGGTTTCCAGGTCGATCACCACCAGGCGCTGTTCACTCAATGGCGCGTCGTCGAGCGCCGCGGCCGCGGGTAGCTGCTCGCGGCGCTGGCGCTGCTGCGGGGTCAGTTGCGGGGTACGGCCGGTCAACCAGCTTAATCCGTTCATAGTTGGTAGCGTAGCGTCAGGCTGCTTTGCAGACGCTGGGCCTGACGGAAGGATTCGCGCAGGATGCGCCGGTCCAGGTGATTGAGGCGGTCGGGATCGAGGCGGTTGGAGTAGGGCCGTTCCTGCCGTGCCTGTAGTTGATGCTGCTGCATGCGGGTTTGCTGGATGAAGTGATAGGCCTCTTCGTAGGCGGCGCCATCGAGCGTCTCGATCACCCCTTTGCCGATCAGGGCGCGTAGCCGCTCCAGGGTGTTGCAGGTCTCGATGCCGTGGGCCAGGGCGAGCAGGCGAGCCGCGTCGACGAAGGGCGTCAGGCCTTGCACCTTGAGGTCCAGGGTGTGCTTCTCGGCACCCGAGCGGGCGACCACGAAGTCGCGCAAGATCCCGACCGGCGGCCGCTGACGCAGGGCGTTTTCGGCCATCATGCGCTGGAACAGGCTGTTGCCGGCGATCTGCTTGAACAATGTCTGGCGCACTTGTTCACAGCCCTGGGAGTCACCCCAGACCACGCGCAAGTCGAAGTAGATGCTCGAGGCCAGCAGGTTTTCCGGGGTGGCTTCGTGGATGAAGCTGGTGAAGCGTCGTGTCCATTCCTGGCGTGACAGGCACAGCTCAGGATTGCCCGCCATGATGTTGCCCTTGCACAGGGTAAAGTCGCACTGCGCCAGGCGCTGGTTGATCTCGACGGCCACTGGCAGCAGGCGCCGACGCATGTCAGCGGCTTCAGTCGCGTCCTTGGCCTCGAACAGGATGCCGTTGTCCTGATCGGTGTGCAGGGTCTGTTCGCGGCGCCCCTCGCTGCCGAAGCACAGCCAGGTGAAGGGCACGCCGGGGTCGCCGAGGTCTTCCAGGGTCAGTTCGATGACCCGGCACACTGTGTGGTCGTTGAGCAGGGTGATGATATGGGTGATCTGGGTCGAACTGGCGCCGTGGGCCAGCATGCGATCGACCAGTTGGCGGATGTCGCTGCGCAGCGCCGCCAGGGTGTCGACTGTGCCGGCATGGCGGATGGTGCGCGCCAGATGCACCAGGTCGATGCGTTGCAGGGAGAACAGGTCGCGCTCGGAGACCACGCCGCACAGGCGGCCCTGATCGACCAGGCAGACGTGGGCGATATGCCGCTCGGTCATGGCAATCGCCGCATCGAAGGCGCTGGCATCCGGCGGCAGGTGGAACGGCGCGCGGGTCATCAGGCTGTCGATCGGCTGATCCAATGAGCTACCAGCGGCGACCACCCGGCGCAGGTCGCGCAGGGTGAAGATGCCCACCGGCCTGTGCGCCGGGTCGACGATGACGATGCTGCCGACATGCTGCTCGTGCATCGACTTGACCGCTTCGCGCAGCGCGGTATTGGGTGTACAGCTGATCGGCTGGCGCATGGCCAACTCGCCCAGGGGAGTGTCCAGCGAGTATTGCGCACCGAGGGTTTCCACGGCGTTCAGTTGCACCCGTTGATTGACCTGGTCGAGCAGGCTGCTGACCCCGCGCAGGGCGAAATCGCGCAGCGGATTGGAGAGGGCGAACAGCTTGATGAAGGCCGGCTTGCCCAGCAGCAGACAGAAGGTGTCTTCGGCGGCCAGGTGTTCGGTGCGGGTGGCGCGCTCGCCGATCAGGGCGGCCAAGGGGAAGCACTCGCCACTGGTGATTTCAAAGGTGGTTTCGCTGCCACGCCTGGCCGAGTGTGGCCGCTCGCCATGCACCCGGCCCTGCTTGACGATGTAGAAGTGTTCGACCGGGCCATCGTCGGGCTTGATGATGCTTTCGCCCTGGCCGTAAAAGCGCAGCTGACAGTGCTCCACCAGGTAGGCCAGGTGGGCGCTGTCCATCTGATTGAACGGCGGGAATTTCTGCAGAAACTCCATGGTGCCGTGGATGTTCTGTAGCACGGCCGTTTTGCCGGCCTGGGCGAAGGCGTCCGTTTTGCTCATGTGCGGCAGCCCCTATGATTAATCGGGGTTTATGGTGCGCGGCATGGCCTGGGATGCACATTAGACCTAAGTCTGGCGTCTGCAAAATGCAAAACGCCGAGGCAATGCCTCGGCGTTTTGTGCTGCGGCGGAACGCTTAGGGCAGAGTGAACAGCACCTTGACCGACGCGTCTATCGCGGCCGCGTCAACATAGCCGATGGCGTCCGCGTCAGTGGCAACCTTGGCGAGCACTTCAGCGTCGCCGGCCAGGCTGGGCAGCGGTTGGCCCTTGCCGGTGAAGACCAGGCCGGACCAGTAGGACTTGAGCTGCGACTCGTTCTTGCTGGTCACTGCGCTGTAGAACTTATCCTTGGCCGGGTTCCAGCCTGTCTGGTCAACGCCCTTGAGGGACTTGTCCTTGCCCAGGAAGATGTTGGCCACATCGGCCTGGGACGGAGCCTTGGCGGCGGCCGGATTAACGATGACGGCCACTTCAGCCTGCGCCAGGGTGCAGCAGGCCAGCAGGGCGCCGGCAGTGAGTGTGCGGATAGACGGTTTCATCGAGACACTCCTCAGAATACGAAGTCGGCGCCGACGCTGAACATGTCGCCGTCGAAGGTGGGCTGAGCGCTGCTGTAGTCGCGCACGAACGCGCCAGTAAAGCCGCGGTATGCGTCGGTGAACTCCACGCGCTTGTATTCGCTTTTCAGGGTGACGCTGGGGCTCAGGCTGTAGTTCAGGCCGTAGGTCCAGGAGTTCTGGCCGCCCGCGTCCTGCTGCTCGAGCTGGGCATAGGTGACGTGCGGCAGAAAGTCGCCGAAGTGCCGGCCGAGCATGATGTAGAAGGCTTCGTTGGTACCGGCCACGCTGCGGCGTTCGATGGCTTCGGCATTGGAGACCCAGGTGCCGTTGTCGTACTGGTGGCCAATGGACGTGAACTTGCCCTTGAACGGCTGACCATCTTCGATGACCAGGTCGGTCTCGGTGTAGCTGTAGCGCAGGGTGCCAAGCTCATTGGTAGCCAGGCCGACGCTGGCGGTCAGCAGCTCCTTGTAGTCGATATCCAGCCGCTGATCGAGCGGGTGGATGAATATCTCGCGGTCTTTTGCCTGGCCGTAGCTGAACTGCAGGTTCAGGATGCCGAGCGACAGGGGCAGGCTGTAGAGCGCGTCCGCGCCTTCAAAGTTATTGATCGGCATCTGCATGTAGACTTCGTCTGGCAGGCGCAGCCAAGGGTAGGAGTAGCCGACGTCCAGGGTCTCGGAGAAAGTGAAGGCGTTCGGGCGCAGGCGGCCGGCGCGCACGCTCATTTGCTCGTTGAATTCGTAGGCCAGGTAAGCCCATTCGAGGTTGAGCTTCCACTCATCTTGCTCTGGCTTGAGCACCGCCTGAGCAGTTGCTGACAGTTGGTCTGTCAGGCCATAACGCACTTGCCCGCCGAGCTTGGAGAGCTGGTCGCCGCGCCAGGAGTCGGTGGTTTGGCCGCTGATGCCATAGCCGTGCGCGTCGTTTGCGCCGCCCAGACGAGAGATGGCGGCAGTGCCGAAGCCGTTGAGGCTGTACTCGCCCTGTTCGACGGCGACAGCGGACGTGCTCGCCAGGCAGATAGCAAGGGCCAGTAGGTTGGGGTGTTTCATTAAGGGTCGTGCTCCAAAGTTAAACGCGGAATTGGGCGGTCGCTGCGCGCAGATGGTCCCCTGTGCGGAGCAATTTCTCGCCGAGGCGTGCGGTCGCTTGCGCACCATTTGCGGTTGCTTGTGCGTCCTGCTGCAACACTTCTGTGTCTTGCTGAATGGAATTGGAAAGGCCGATCTGTTCCTGGGTGAATTGGGCGATGCCAGCGTTCAGCTCGTTGATATGGCCGACCGCGGCGGCAATGGCTTGGAGGATCTTGGTGGCATCCACCGAGCGGGCGATGCTTTCCTGGGCTTTTTCGCCGTTGCTGGTCATCACGTTGAGCACGCCGTTGGCGCTGGCTTGCAGGCGCTGGATGATGCTCTGGATTTCTGCGGTAGAGGCGGCGGTCTTCTGCGCCAGGTTGCGCACTTCATCAGCCACCACGGCAAAACCGCGGCCCTGTTCGCCGGCACGGGCGGCCTCGATGGCCGCATTCAGGGCCAGCAGGTTGGTCTGCTCGGCGATGCTGCGGATCACCGTCAGCACTGAGCCGACCTGCTGGGTTTCTTGTTCGAGCTGTTCCATGGCGCTCACCGCGCCCATGACGCTGCTGCCCAAGTCGCTGATGCTGCTCGATAGGCTGCCGATGTTGTGGCGGGCTTTATCGGCCTGGCGGGTGGCGGCTTCGGCTTCCTCGGAGGCCTGCTGGGAACGCTGCGCGACTTCCTGAATGCTGCTGGTCATGGTCTGGATGTCGCGACTGATCGAGTCGGTATGGCCTTGCTGGGAACGTGCGTTTTCATCGGCGCCCTGGGTCAGGCGATAGAGTTCCTTGGACATCTCGGCGAGCGGGCTGGCGGCGTCGATTACCTGCCGGATGGTGCCCTGCAGCTTGTCGATGAAGCCGTTGAACAGCTGGATCATTTCGCCGATCTCATCGTTGGAGTCGACCGTTACCCGGCGCGTCAGGTCGCCGTCGCCGCGGGCAATCGCCTGCAGGGAGGCAATCACGCCGCGCACGTTGGCCATGATGCCGCGAATCACTAGGGCCGAACCGATGCTGACCAGGGCCACGAGGATAATCGACAGGGCAAAGCCGACCTGGGTGGTGGTCGCGTTGTCGGTGCGGGTTTGCGCCAGAGTGGCCTGGAACTCTGCGTAGGCGTGCGTGCGGAAGGTTTCGCCGAGTTTCTGGGCCAGGGTCAGGTCGCTGGCCATGCGGTCCAGGCTGGGGCGCAGGTCTGCAAAGCTGGCGCTGCCCTTGATCAACTGCTCCGAGGCTGGCAGGGCGCCATCGGCATAACGCTTGATCGCGTTGCGCCAGGCGTCCAGTTCCTCGCGCAGGGGTTGGTTGCCGGTCGTGAGGCTTTGCAGTTCCTGCTGTTTGCTGGCGATTTCCTCAAGCACTTTGCGGGCTTCGCCGAGGATGGCCAGTTCGCCGGCGGCGACCGCGCTGTTGAGCATGCCGGGCAGGCGCGAGTACTGGAAAATAGCCGAGTCGGCTTTTTCTAGGGTGGGGAAACTGTGGGTTTCCAGCGCGACCAGGCGCACATCGTTGTTGGCCAACTGCAGCGAGGTGTAACCCACGAAGAGCAGCAAGCCGAGCAGCGCCACGGCAGGCAGCAGGGCGAACTTCAGGGTAAGCGACAGATTCTTCAGCATGGCATGTATACCCAAAGAGGGGCGAGAAGAGTGCATGAGTCGCTAGGCGCTTCGAGGCCTGTGATCCGGTGTGGATCAGCCGCGCGATTCATGTGTGGGCTATTGTCGGTTGAGGCCGGTCCTGCTCGTGCGGTACGTCATGAAATGTCGTCAAGGCTCGTTCGCGTGCGACTAATGGCTAATTGTCAGAATATCGTGGACGCCTTAAGGGCCAGCTTCGACACTTTAATTTGAACATAAATTAAATAAGTGTTCCACATAGCGCGCTGTGCGCAATATGTCGCAAGCACTGGGTCGGCGCTGACAGGCGTGCAACCTGATCCCTAGGCACGCCATGGCTGCCGCTGGGGCGGGTTACGAGGTTCGGAGGGGAGGGCAGGGAGCCCGTGTGGCGGGGAGGGGGTGTGCCGACAATCGCCGTTCACATCCAGTGAACGGCGATTGTCGCGAGGTGGGTATGAATTACAGGCCGTTCTTTGCCTTGAATTCGCGGCGGCGACGGTGCAGGACCGGCTCGGTGTAGCCGTTGGGCTGCTTGGCGCCTTCGATCACCAGCTCCAGAGCGGCCTGGAAGGCGATGTTGCTGTCGAAGTCCGGCGCCATTGGGCGGTATTGCGGGTCGCCCGCGTTCTGCCGGTCGACCACCGGGGCCATGCGCTTGAGGCTGGCAACGATCTGCTCTTCGCTGGCGATGCCGTGACGCAGCCAGTTGGCCAGCAGCTGGCTGGAGATGCGCAGGGTGGCGCGGTCTTCCATCAGGCCGACATCGTTGATGTCCGGCACCTTGGAGCAACCGACGCCGTGATCGATCCAGCGCACCACGTAGCCGAGGATGCCCTGGGCGTTGTTATCCAGTTCGTTCTGGATTTCCTCGGCGCTCCAGTTGCTATCGGCGGCCAGCGGAATGCTCAGGATGGCGTCCAGCGAGGCCGGAGTGCGCTTGGCCAGCTCGGCCTGACGGGCGAACACGTCGACCTGGTGGTAGTGCAGGGCGTGCAGGGTGGCCGCGGTTGGCGACGGTACCCAGGCGGTGTTGGCACCGGACTGCGGGTGGGCGATTTTCTGCTCGAGCATCGCCGCCATCAGGTCCGGCATGGCCCACATGCCCTTGCCGATCTGCGCGCGACCTTGCAGGCCGGTGGCTAGGCCGACGTCGACGTTATTGTTCTCGTAGGCGGCGATCCACTGCTCGCCTTTCATGGCCGCTTTGCGCACCATGGCGCCGGCTTCCATGGAGGTGTGGATTTCGTCGCCGGTGCGGTCGAGGAAGCCGGTGTTGATGAACACCACGCGCTCGCTGGCGGCCTTGATGCAGGCTTTCAGGTTGACGGTGGTGCGCCGCTCCTCGTCCATGATGCCGACTTTCAGGGTGTTGCGCGGCAGGCCGAGGATGTCTTCGACGCGGCCGAACAGCTCGTTGGTGAACGCCGCTTCTGCTGGACCGTGCATCTTCGGCTTGACGATGTACACCGAGCCGGTACGGGTGTTGTGGCGGCTGGTGTTGCCATTGAGGTTGTGGATGGCGATCAGGCTGGTCAGCAGACCGTCCATGATGCCTTCCGGTACCTCGAAGCCGTCCTTGTCGACGATGGCATCGATGGTCATCAGGTGACCGACGTTGCGCACGAACAGCAGGCTGCGACCATGCAGGGTCAATTCGCCGCCGTCGGTCTGGGTGTAGACCCGATCCGGATTCATGGTGCGGGTGAAGGTGGTGCCACCCTTGCTCACGGTTTCGGCCAGGTCGCCTTTCATCAGGCCCAGCCAGTTGCGATAGACCACGACTTTGTCATCGGCATCGACCGCGGCAACCGAGTCTTCGCAGTCCATGATGGTGGTCAGCGCGGCTTCCATCAGCACGTCTTTGACGCCGGCGGCATCGGTGCTGCCGATCGGGCTGCTGGCGTCGATCTGGATTTCGAAATGCAAGCCGTTTTGCTTGAGCAGCACGGCGATCGGCGCATGGGTGTCGCCCTGGAAACCGATCAGCTGGGCATCGTCCTGCAGGCCGCTGTTGCTGCCGCCTTTGAGACTGACCACCAGCTTGCCGCCTTCGATGCGATAGCCGGTGGAGTCGACGTGGGAGCCGGCCGCCAGCGGTGCAGCCTGGTCGAGGAAGGCGCGGGCGAAGGCAATCACCTTGTCGCCACGGACCTTGTTGTAGCCCTTGCCCTTCTCGGCGCCGCCTTCTTCGCTGATCACGTCGGTGCCGTAGAGGGCGTCGTACAGCGAACCCCAGCGCGCGTTGGAAGCGTTCAGGGCGAAGCGTGCGTTCATCACCGGCACGACCAGCTGCGGACCGGCCAGGCGGGCGATCTCTTCGTCGACGTTGGCGGTGGTCGCCTGGAAGTCGGCCGGCTCCGGCAACAGGTAGCCGATCTCCTGGAGGAAGGCTTTGTAGGCGGCCGCATCGTGGGCCTGACCGGCGCGAGCCTGGTGCCAGCCGTCGATCCGTGCCTGGATCTCGTCGCGTTTGGCGAGCAGGGCACGGTTTTTCGGAGCCAGCTCGTTGATCACGGCTTCGGCGCCGGACCAGAATTTTTCGGCAGCTATGCCGGTGCCGGGGATGGCTTCGTTGTTCACGAAGTCGAACAGCACTTTGGCGACCTGCAGGCCACCGACTTGAACGCGTTCAGTCATCACTTGCCTCATTCTGCTCAGCTTACTCAATAGCCGCTTCGGACCTGGGGTTTACGTCTTGTAGTCCGAGCCGCGGCATACTACATCAAGATCCTATGAAAATCAGCGGGCGCGCGTCGCTATGCGACCAGAAGGCGCTTTGCAGTCACGAGAAGGGCGAATTGTCAGAAAAGTATGTGTTTATTGTTTCATAAAAATATCAAAATCGTACACAACTAATTGTGCGGGCTGACTGAGCGGCGCTTTCGCGGGGGAGGCCGCCGGCTGGCTATACTCGAGTGACGTCTTCCCGAGAGTTCACCCATGCCTATCCACACGGCCGTGCCGGCCGATCTACATGACCTGGTTCCGCTGTACGCCGACTATCTGCGGTTCTATCAGGCGGACAAACCGCTGCCGGCGATCCAGGCGTTTCTGGCTGCGCGTCTGAGCCAGGGCGACTCGGCGCTATTTATCGCCCGTGATGAGCAGGGGGCTGCGCTGGGCTTCGTTCAGCTCTACCCGCTGTTCGCATCCCTGGAGTTGCAGCCGTCCTGGCTGTTGAGCGATCTCTATGTCAGCCAGCAGGCACGTCGTCAGGGCATTGGCGAGGCGTTGATGAATGCCGCCCGGGCCCACGCCGAAGCACAGGGCGCCTGCGGTTTGCAGTTGGAGACGGCGAAGAGCAATCTGGCAGGACAGGCCCTGTACGAGCGCCTGGGGTATGTGCGCGATGAGCTGTTCTATACCTATTGGCTAGGCTTGCCTCGGCAAGGCGACTGAAGCGGCAAGCGCAGGCCGGACACGGATTGCGCGAGCAAGGCAGAGGCTAGCGCAACGTCATGATTCCTGATAACAACGAGAGGCGTGCTATGGATCATCTGGTACTAACGGTTATCTCCGAGGATCAGCCAGGGCTGGTCGAGCGAGTCGCGCAATGCGTGGCGGATCACCACGGCAACTGGCTGGAGAGTCGCATGTCGCGGATGGCCGGGCAGTTCGCCGGGATTCTGCGGGTTGCGGTACCGGCCACGGCCCACGCCGAGTTGGTCACCGCGCTGGAGGGCCTGAGCGCCCACGGCATCCGCGTGCTGTTGGCGGAAAGTGGCGCCGAGCCGTCCGGCAACTGGAAGCCGATCCACCTCGACCTGG
Organism: Pseudomonas sp.; assembly: GCA_041621735.1. GTDB lineage: Bacteria > Pseudomonadota > Gammaproteobacteria > Pseudomonadales > Pseudomonadaceae > Aquipseudomonas. The sequence goes on along the minus strand of JBFKAF010000048.1, from coordinate 453 downwards.
TGGGCAACGACCGTCCGGGCATCGTCCGCGATATCACCAGCCTGCTCGCCGAGCACGGGGTCAACCTGGAAAACCTGGCCACCGAGGTGATGCCGGCGCCCATGAGCAACGAGCTGCTGTTCCACGCCGAGGCCCTGCTCGCGGTGCCCTTGGCGCTGTCCTTGGAGGTGTTGCAGGCCAAGCTGGAGACGCTTGCCGACGACCTGATGGTGGAACTCAACCTGCGCACCGAGAATTAACCGCGGCCGGTGATACGGGTTAGGCAGATATCCACGGCTCGGGTGCGTATCGCTGTGGATAACCTGGGGGCCTTCGGCGCACGGGCTAGTGCGCCGGGGCTCTTCCTGGATTGATAAAAAAATCAGCATTTTCAATGGCTTGTGCACAAAGTCCGGGGATGCTTCTGTGGATAAGGTTGGGATGCCTGGCTGCGGCCCTTATCGGGTGGCGGCT
>JBFKAF010000047.1:0-12202 GCA_041621735.1 Pseudomonas sp. | reverse complement strand
CGTCGGCCTGCGGCTCGGCCTTGGTGCGGATGATGCCCAGGTCGGTGCCGGCGTGCGGCTCGGTCAGGCACATGGAACCGGCCCAGGTGCCGGCGTACATGTTGGGCAGGTACTGTTCCTTGAGCTCTTCGCTGGCGTGAGCATTCAGCGACAGGCAGGCGCCGGCCGTGAGCATCGGATACAGACCGAAGGACAGGTTGGCGGCGTTGACCATTTCCTCGACTTGCGCGGAGATCACCTTGGGCATGCCCATGCCGCCGAAGCGCGGGTCGCCGCCGACGCCGACCCAGCCGCCTTCGGCGTAGGTCTGATAGGCCTCGGGGAAGCCGGCCGGGGTCTTCACCGCGCCGTTGTCCCAGGAGCAACCTTCCTCGTCGCCGCTGCGGTTCAGCGGCGCAACCACGCCGGCGGTAACCTTGCCGGCCTCTTCGAGGATGGCGTTGGCGGTGTCTTCGTCCACCACCTCGGCCAGAGCCGGCAGTTCGGCCCATAGCTTGGACACTTCAAACACTTCATTGAGTACGAAGCGCATATCACGCAGGGGAGCTTGGTAGTCAGCCATGGGGAATCCTCGAACGAACCAACGGACTTGCAATAGATTTTAGAGTCTAACTCAACAACTTTTAAGACACGTAGGGTCGTGTTATGACCATATAGTCAAACACGGTCGAGAGATCCGCGTCATGTAGAAGCCCGCCAAACGGCGGGCTCCCTGGAACCGCGACCACTGGTCAGAGCGCGAAGTGTTCGGCCGGCAAAGTCATCATGCAGGCGCTGCCGGCCTCGGCCGCAGCCAGGTGCGCGGAGGTACGCGGCAGTAGACGCTTGAAATAGAATTCGCAGGTGGCCAGCTTGGCTTGGTAGAACGCCGCGTCACCCGCCCCCGCCGCCAGCTTGTCCTGCGCGACCAATGCCATGCGCAACCAAAAGTAACCGAGAATCACGTAGCCGGAAAACATCAGGTAGTCCACCGACGCGGCGCCGACCTCATCCGGATTCTTCATCGCCGCCAGGCCAACCTTCTGCGTCAGCTCGCCCCACTGCTGGTTCAGCGTCGCCAGCTGGCCCGCATAGCCCTTGAGCTGCGGATGCTCGGCCTGCGCCTGGCAGAACTTGTGCACGATTTTGCTGAAGCCTTTCAGCAGCTTGCCCTGGCTACCCAGCACCTTGCGGCCGAGCAGGTCGAGCGCCTGGATGCCATTGGTGCCTTCATAGATCGGTGCGATGCGGCAATCGCGCACCAGCTGCTCCATGCCCCACTCGCGGATGTAACCGTGGCCACCGAACACCTGCATGCCGTGGTTGGTCACTTCCAAGCCGGTCTCGGTCATGAAGGCCTTGCAGATCGGGGTGAGGAAGGCCAGCAGATTTTCCGCCTCCTCGCGCTGCCCGGCGTCATCACTCAGGTGGGCAGTATCCAGCAGTTGCGCGGTGAAATAAGCCAGCGCCCGGTTGCCCTCGTTGAAGGCCTTCATGGTCAGCAGCATGCGCCGCACGTCCGGATGCACGATGATCGGATCGGCCGGTTTGTCCGGCGCCTTGGGTCCGCTCAAGGCACGCATTTGCAGACGCTCATTAGCGTATTTGATCGCGCCCTGGAAACTGCTTTCACCCAGGCACAGGCCCTGCATACCAGTGCCCAGGCGGGCGTGGTTCATCATGGTGAACATGCAGTTGAGACCCTTGTTGGCCTCACCGATCAGAAAGCCCTTGGCGTTATCGAAGTTGATCACGCAGGTGGCCGAGGCCTTGATGCCCATCTTGTGTTCGATCGAACCGCAGGACACGGCATTACGCTCGCCCGCTTCACCCTGCGCATCGGGCAGGAATTTCGGCACGATGAACAGGGAAATCCCCTTGGTACCGGCCGGCGCATCGGGCAGTTTGGCCAGCACCAAATGGACGATGTTCTCGCTCATGTCGTGTTCACCGGCCGAGATGAAAATCTTGCTGCCGGTGACCGCATAGCTGCCATCGGCCTGTGGCACGGCGCGGGTCTTGATGATGCCCAGGTCGGTGCCACAATGCGCTTCGGTCAGGCACATGGTGCCGGTCCAGCGCCCTGCGGTCATGCGCGTCAGGTAGGCCTGCTTCTGCTCTTGCGTGCCGTGAGCATGGATCGCCGACATGGCGCCATGGGTCAGGCCAGGGTACATGCCCCATGAGGTGTTGCTGGCACCGACCATTTCGCTGATCAACAAGCCAAGCGAGTGCGGCAGCCCCTGACCACCGTAATTAGGGTCGGCCGCCAGGCCCATCCAGCCACCTTCGGCGTACTGGGCAAAGGCTTGCTTGAAGCCCTTGGGCGTAGTCACCACGCCGTTGTCGAACTGACACTCTTGCTCGTCACCGGAACGATTGAGCGGTGCCAGCACCTGCTCACAGAATTTAGCGCCTTCCTCGAGTATCGCGCCGACCATGTCCGGCGTCGCGTCGCTAGCCCCGAGGGCGGCGTAGCTGCCGTGGAAGTCGAAGACATCGTCGATCAAGAAGCGCATGTCGCGCAGGGGAGCCTTGTACTCGGGCATGGTCGTTCTCCGTCAGCAGGCGCGCAGGGCGCGGATTAATACCTCCACGCTACTGCTACTGGCTGCCTGAAGACAATCACCCTGCGAGCGCTGAATGCGCCGCCATAAATGGCTCGACTCAGTTGCCCGCGCCCATCAGCTTGATCGCCCCGCGGTGCCGTTGGCCATGGATACGAATGCAATTGCGCCCGGCACTCTTGGCGCTGTACAGCGCCTGGTCCGCGGCCTTGATCACTGCTTCCGGGCTGCGCTGCTCAGCCCCACGCTCGGCCACTCCCATACTCAGCGTCACCGAGACCTGGGTAGCGGCCGCACTGCCGCGACGCTGACGACCCTGCTTATCGTCCTGCGGGCGGCTGAGCGTGTCGCGCAATTGCAGGCGGTACTCTTCCACCGCCTGGCGCACCCGCTCCAGGTGTGGCAAGCATTCCTCGAGGGTTTTACCGGGAAACACCAGGGTGAACTCCTCGCCGCCATAACGGTAAGCCTTGCCTCCGCCGCCGATCGTGCGCAACTGGCTGGCGACCAGGCGCAGCACCTGGTCGCCAGTCTCATGGCCGTGAGTATCGTTGAAGCGCTTGAAGTGATCGACATCGGCCATGGCAATCACATAGCTGCGGCCCAAGCGCTGCAGGCGCTCGTTCAGCGCACGCCGCCCCGGCAGCCCGGTCAGCTCGTCGCGAAAGGCCATTTGGTAGGCCTCATGGGCGACCGCCGCCACCAGTATGAGCATCACCAGGCTACTCATCACATGCAGGCCGTGGGCCACGATGAAGGTGTTCGGCAGCATCCACAACAAACCGAACAACCCTACCAACTGCGCCGCATGCAAGGGTCGAGGCGCGCGCAGGTATTGCACCAGCAAGAGGAGAAAAGCCAGTACGAACAGCGGATAGGCCAGTTGCACCAGACTCATCCACTCACCATGCAGCGCCGGCCAGCGAATCACCGACAGCCACTGCAGCAGCGCCTCGGGGTAGCGCTGTTCGAGTGCCAGGGCGACGCCTCCGACTGCCAGCAAAACGGCGGCGCGGGCGACCAGGTCCTGAGCCAGATGGGTGCGCTCCTGCCACGCCGCGTACAGCCCATAGAGCAGCGGCAACAGCAAACTGCTGAGGTGGAACACCAAGGCGGCGTCAGTGCGCACCCGGCCCACGGCGCGGTAGTGATCGAGCTGGATATCCAGGAGGAAATAGCCCAGGTACAGCACCAGCAACAAGAACAGCTCGCGCTGACGGCCGTAGACCAGGCAGAAGGCACCGCCGAGTAACAACAACAGCGTCGGCAAGACGTTGAACAGCGAAATGAAGAACTCATTCAGGCGCGGCAAGCTGACAGCGAGCAGCCCTCCACCGAGCAACAGCAGCGAAGGCAGGAAGTGACTGAGACGCACAGCAGCCAGGTGCGACAAGGCAGACTCCACGGGCAAGCCGAGACAAGACGACTGGCATTTTGCCAGTCGCCGAAGCGTTACGCACGGAGCTTAGCGGGTAAATCGAAAACGCGACGGCCCTGTTCCTCGCCACCACACCACCATAAAAAAGGCTATGTCTCAGTTACGTGTTGAAACGTGCAGGCCGGCTAGGCGCTGCATGGAGGGCGATGATTCGGGTGGGTTAGGCGCATGACTGCGGGCTACTTGCCGGTGCGTAGTCGGTTGCGCCGTAACCCACCAGATGAGGTAAGCCGACAACCGCTTGGTGGGTTACGCGGCGCGCCAAGGATGCAGTTGATTTTCGGCTCCATGACCCGCGCCGCTAACCCACCCAAAAGCGGCGTGCAACACGTAACTGGGACATAGCCATAAAAAAAGCCGCGATCCCGAAGGAGCGCGGCTTTCGACCCGAAGTCGAACTAAGGCTTAGTAGCCCAGAGCGAAGTGCTCTTCGTCCATATCCATCAGGTTGTTGGCGCCGGACAGCATGGTTTCCACATGGCTGCGGGTGCGCGGCAGAATACGCGCGAAGTAGAAGCGCGCAGTCTGCAGCTTGGCCTTGTAGAAGGCTTCTTCGTTGCTGCCAGCAGCAAGCTTCTCGGCAGCCAGGCGTGCCATGTCGGCCCAGAAGTAGGCCAGGCAGGCGTAGCCGGAGTACATCAGGAAGTCCACGGAAGCGGCGCCGACTTCTTCGCGATCCTTCATCGCGGCCATGCCGACCTTCATGGTGACTTCGCCCCACTCCTTGTTCAGCTTGGCCAACGGCTCGACGAATTCCTTGATGGCTTCGTTGCCTTCGTTGGTCTGGCAGAACTTGTGCACGATCTTGGTGAAGCCTTTCAGTGCTTCGCCTTGAGTCATGAGGATCTTGCGACCCAGCAGGTCAAGTGCCTGGATACCGGTAGTGCCTTCGTACAGCATGGAAATCCGGCTGTCGCGCACGTTCTGCTCCATGCCCCACTCGGCGATGAAGCCGTGACCGCCATAGATCTGCACGCCGTGGTTGGCTGCTTCGAAGCCCACTTCGGTCATGAATGCCTTGGCAATCGGGGTGATGAAGGCCAGCATCGCATCGGCGGCTTTCTTGTCTTCTTCATTCTCGCTGTACTTGACGATGTCGACCTGCTTGGCAGCGAAGTACACCATCGCCCGGTTGCCTTCGGCGAACGCCTTCATGGTCAGCAGCATACGACGCACGTCCGGATGCACGATGATCGGGTCGGCGGCTTTTTCAGGCGCTTTCGGACCGGTCAGCGAACGCATCTGCAGGCGCTCACGCGCATATTTCAGACCACCCTGGAAACCGATTTCGGCGTGGGCCAGGCCTTGCAGCGCGGTGCCCAGGCGAGCGGTATTCATAAAGGTGAACATGCAGTTCAGGCCTTTGTTCGCCGGGCCGATCAGGTAACCGGTGGCGCTGTCGAAGTTCATCACGCAGGTGGCGTTACCGTGAATGCCCATCTTGTGCTCGATCGAGCCACAGGACACCCCGTTACGCTCGCCGGCCTTGCCGTCGGCATCAGGCAGGAACTTCGGCACGATGAACAGGGAGATCCCCTTGGTGCCGGCCGGTGCATCGGGCAGGCGCGCCAGCACGATGTGGACGATGTTATCGGCCATGTCGTGTTCACCGGCGGAGATGAAGATCTTGGTGCCGGAAACCTTGTAGGAACCGTCGGCTTGCGGCTCGGCCTTGGTGCGCAACATACCCAGGTCGGTACCGCAATGCGGCTCGGTCAGACACATGGTGCCGGTCCACTCGCCGGACACCAGCTTGGTCAGGTAGGCGTGCTTCTGCTCATCGGTACCGTGCTCGGCGAGGGTGTTCATCGCGCCGTGCGACAGGCCCGGGTACATGCCCCACGACCAGTTCGCCTCACCGACCATCTCGCTCAGCACCAGGCCGAGAGACTCCGGCAGGCCTTGGCCGCCGTGGTCGACGTCATGCGACAGGCTCGGCCAGCCACCTTCGACATACTGCTGGTAAGCGTCTTTGAAACCGCTTGGGGTTTTAACGCCGGACTCGCTCCAGGTGCAACCTTCGATGTCACCAGTGCGGTTCAGCGGGGCCAGTACCTGCTCACAAAACTTGGCGCCTTCCTCGAGGATGGCATTGACCATATCCGGGGTAGCGTCTTGGCAAGCCGGCAGGCTCTGATAATGCGCTTCGTAACCGAGCAACTCGTCGCGTACGAAACGAATATCACGCAAGGGGGCCTTGTAGTCAGGCATAGCGAGTAACCTCTGCGGTGGGTTCCTAGTATTTAGGTGACCGGGCTAGCGGTCGTGTTCGGGATTGCTCCCAACTGTTTGATCACCTCCCGGCAAGCAAACAATCAAACATGTGTTTGAAACATACGTTTACGACCAGCCCTTGTCAAGCACCTGCATTTCTCTCACTACGCGACGAAGTCGATCAGCCCCCCCGATATCGCGGGCTCAACAAAGTCTCGATATATATCCAGATCAGGCGCAGAAGGCAGGGCTTGCTGCGCAGGCTTCGCTAGGTCACTCGACTGCTCCTGCCGTTCCTTTTCTGACGGCTCCGCACGCGCCGCGGAGGCTGCGTCACTCTGTAGCGCGGCTAACTCGACACGCGCCTGCGCCATCTGCGCCTGGGCTTGCGCCGCTACGCTGCGATCCTGAGCGGAGGGTTCGGCCGGCGCCAACGCCGCCCGCACCACCACTTCCATCTTGCGCAAGGTGGCTTGTGGATCGTTGGACACCGCACTGCTATCGATGCTGACCTCACCACCTACGGCATAGCGCTGCCCATCCGGGCCGCGGCTATAGGTGTAGCTGGGCGCGCCGGCATAGCTGCCGCCCACAGCGGCATGCGCCTGTTCATGGGCGCGCACCTCCCGATCCCGGCTAGCCAACTGGGCGATTTCCAGTTGCTCGGCACGCTGCTGCGCAGGGCTGTCACCGGGCTCGCGGGAAGGTTGATCGAGGGGTTTATCCGCCTCTTCGCGGGCAGAGGGCGATTGTTGACCCTCCAACGATGGCGCTGGGGTGGCCGGCGCCAGGGTGGCGCGGGTCAAGTCCGGCGAAACGTCGGGCGAGACATTCGCGGGCACAGACTGCGCCGACCGCGGAGCCGTGGCAGATAAGAAATATGAGGACGTGCCGGCAATCTGCATGGAGACCCTCCTTGCTCAAGGGCTGTAACAGCCTGGCGGGCGTACCACTGCCCTACTGCGGACGGTCAAACCCGGCAAGCTCCCAGGCCGCTTCCGAGACCAAGGGCAATGCGATCAGCCGCTGGCAACTACACAATAGGGTTGATGCGTTACGCCCCGCCTTCACCAGAACCCACTATGGAGTCCGCCAGCAACGGGAATAACCCTAAGCATCGGCTGCTACCGGCTCAACCGCCCGGTTAAGCCGTGGTGTCGATCAAGGTACCGAGCACTTCGTCTGCGGTTTTTACCAGCTTCGCGCCGGCCTGCGCTTCGTGCTGGCCGACGCGTAGCGCCACCAGGCTTTCCGTTAGGTCCGGGCGGTTCTCGGCGGGCGCTTCGGCGGAGGGACTGAGCTGATCCTGCCGCGCGGGCTGTGCCGTCTGTGGCGGCGCAGTGAAGGCATTACTGGCAATATCGCTGGCAGCCTGCTCGACGCGGCGCTGACCGGACTGAATGCTGCTGACACCCGAACTGAAGGCGTTACCGGAGATTTCCATTCACTAATTCCCGCAGTGGAAGGACAGTATTGCCTTGTATTGAAGCAGAAAACGCGCAGCATCCGTACGGGAAAAAGGCTATGGCAAAAGGCCTGCTTATAGCCCGAGCGTCAACAGACTCAGGTCGAGGTACCCCGCCACCGCCGCCGGGGTGGCGACCTCCAAACGTGGCACCCGCCCCAGACAAGGTGCGGGCAGCCGCTCTGCCAGGGTTGCGAGGTTCTCTTGCAGACGCGAGGTCTGCGGGTCGACCACATTGGCCACCCAGCCCGCCAGTTCCAGGCCATCGCGAACAATCGCCTCGGCACTCAGCACCGCCTGGTTGATGCAGCCCAGGCGCACGCCGACCACCAGAATGACCGGTAAACCCAGGCTGATCACCAGATCGGACAAGCTCGCCTGACCGGCCAAGGGCACGCGCCAGCCCCCCGCACCTTCGACCAGGGTGAGATCGGCGCCCTTGTGCAGGATGTGCTGCACCGGCTCACGCAATGCCGCTACATCCAGCAGCACCCCGGCTTCCCGCGCCGCCAGATGCGGGGCGATGGCTGGCGCGAACGCCAGCGGATTGACCTCGGCATAGTCCAGCGCCAGGGTGCACTCGCCGAGCAGGGCCAGGGCGTCGTCGTTGCGCAGACCATCCGGGGTCTGCAGGCAGCCGGAGGCCACCGGCTTGGATGCGGCGGTGGACAGGCCGGCCATGCGCGCCGCATGCAACAGGCCTGCGGCGATGGTGGTCTTGCCGATCTCGGTGTCGGTGCCGGTGACGAAGTAGGCCTGGGTCATCTCAAAACACCCTCGCCCTGGGGTTTTCTATCGACAGCGAAAACCGGGCTGTCGGCACTAGTGACGAAAGACGCGGCAGTCATGCGCACGGCTCCTTGCGCAGTACGCCGTATACCACCTGATAGGTCGCCGGCAGGCCCTGCGGTTGACGGCAACGCTCATAGGCTGCGAGCAGGGCGCGCATCCGCGCACGCCCGGTCAAACCGCCGGGGCGGCCGGGATTGAGGTTATGTGCGCCGAGGGCCTTGAGTTCGTGGGTGAGGCCGCGCAGATCGGGGAAATGCATGACCTCGACCTGGGTGTCCAGGCTGAGAAGCTGCAAGGCACTGGCGGCGCAGTGATCCTGGTAGTCGGCGAAACGGCGGAAGCGGTTGACGTGGACGAAGCCATCCACCGCCTGCCAACTGTCGCGCAGCTCCTGCAGGGTGCCGACGCACAGGCTGCTGAACGCCAGCACGCCACCCGGACGCAGCACGCGGTGGGCCTCGCTCAGCACCGCCTGAAAGTCCGCGCACCATTGCAGCGCCAGGCTGGAAAACAGCAGATCGCAGGACGCGCCCTGCAACGGCAGACGCTCGGCATCGCCGACGATGAACTGCTGCGCCCCGCCCAAGGGGCGCGCGTGGCGCAGCATGCCCTCGGCAATGTCCAGGGCCAGGCCCTCGGCGACGGCGAAACGCTCGCCCAGAGCGCGGCTGAAATGTCCGGTACCACAACCAAGATCGAGCCAGCGTTGCGGGCTGAACAGTGCCGGCACGCGCGTCAGCAACTCGCTGCCGACCTTGCGCTGCAGCGCCGCGACGCTGTCGTAACTCTCGGCGGCGCGGGAAAACGAGGCGGCCACCTGGCGCTTGTCCGGCAGACCGCCCAGCTGCTTGTGCACTGACTCAGTCATCGCCGGCCTCATGCAGGAACGCCTGGATCGCCGCGGCCACCTCATGCGGGCGCTCCAGCACGAAGGCGTGACTGGCCGTGTCGATCAGACCGATCTCGACATCAGGCAACAGCGCCAGCAACGCAGCCGCCGCGTCGGCGGGAACCAAACCATCGAGACCGGCGAACAGATGCAGTTGCGGACCGGCGAAGCTCTGCAGCGCCGCACGGGTATCCAGCGCGGCCAGCAGATCCAGGCCCGCCAGCAAGCTGTCGGGCGCCACTTGCGGCGCCGCACCCAGCAGCAAACGCGAGAGACCACGAGGGTCGGCCGCGCCCTGACTGCAGAGCAAGGCGAAACGTTTCAAGGTGACCGCCGCATCCGTCGCGCAGCCCTGGCGGAAGGCGGCGAAGGTCGCCGCGGGCATCGCACTGGGCCATGCCGCACCGGCGACGAAGCGCGGATTGCTGGCCAGGGTCACGAGACCGGGGCAACGCTCGCCACGCCGGCCGGCCAGCTCGGCGGCGAGCATGCCACCCAACGACCAGCCCCCCAGCCAGGCATCTTGCGGCAAGCTGTCGTCCAGCTCGTCGAGCCACTCGGCGGGGTCGCGGCTGCTCAGCGTCGGCAAGGGTTCGACCTGCACCCGCAGGCGCTCATCCAGTCCGCGCAAGGCCTCGGCCAAGAGCTCCAGCGGCGCCGTGCCCAGGCCCCAGCCCGGCAACAGAATCAAGCGGTCACGCATCGCCTTTGCCCTCCTCGACTGCAGCCAGCTGCGGCCAGCACTCGGCCAGCGCCTCCAGCAACAACTCTAGCTGGGCGAGGCTGTGGGCGGCCGACAGGGTGACGCGCAGGCGCGCGCTGCCCGCCGGCACGGTGGGCGGGCGGATCGCGGTGACCAGCAGGCCGCGCTCGCGCAGCATCTGCGACAGACGCAAGGCACGATCACTGTCGCCGACCATGATCGGCTGGATCGGCGTCGGACTGTCCACCAGGCTCAGGCCAATCGCTTCGGCGCCGGCGCGAAAGCGCTGAATCAGCGTCGCGAGGTGCTCGCGGCGCCAGTGCTCGCTGCGCAGCAACTCCAGGCTTTGCAGCGTCGCACAGGCCAGCGCCGGCGGCTGGCTGGTGGTGTAGATATAGGGGCGAGCGAACTGCACCAGGGTCTCGATCAGCTCTTCGCTGCCGGCGACGAAGGCCCCGGCAGTGCCGAACGCCTTGCCCAGGGTGCCGACCAGTACCTGCACATCGTCCTGGCCCAGACCGAAGTGCTCGACTATGCCGCCACCAGTGGCGCCCAGCGGGCCGAAGCCATGGGCATCGTCGACCATCACCCAGGCATCGCGCTGCTTCGCCTCGGCGCACAACGCCGGCAGGTCGGCCAGATCGCCGTCCATGCTGAACACGCCGTCGGTCACCACCAGGGTGTTGCCGCTGGCCTTGGCCAGACGGCCGGCGAGACTGTGCGCGTCGTTATGCAGATAGCGCGAGAAGCGCGCGCCGCTGAGCAGGCCGGCATCCAGCAGGGAGGCGTGATTGAGACGGTCTTCCAGCACCGTGTCGCCCTGACCGAGCAGCGCGGTGACGGCGCCCAGGTTGGCCATGTAGCCGGTGGAGAACAGCAAGGCACGCGGCCGCCCGGTGAAGGCGGCGAGCGCCTCTTCCAGTTCATGGTGCGGGGTGCTGTGGCCGATCACCAGGTGCGACGCGCCGCCGCCAACGCCCCAGCGTTGCGCGCCGGCACGCCAGGCTTCGATCACCTGCGGATGATTGGCCAGACCGAGGTAATCGTTGGAGCAGAAAGCCAGCAACTCACGGCCGTCGACCCTGACCAGCGGACCCTGCGGGCTGTCCAGCAGCGGGCGTTGGCGGTAGAGGTGCGCGGCGCGGCGCTCGGCGAGACGGGTGGCGAGATCGAAAGACATGACGGCTCAGCATGATTCTACAGGTTCGAGAAGGTCAGACCGCGGCGTCGTAGAACAGCGCGCTGCTCTTCTGCTCGACCAGCGCCTGCTCGATGGCGGCCTGATGGACTTCGTCGGCGTGCTCTTCGCGCTCTTCCGGCTTGATGCCGAGACGGGCGAACAACTGCATGTCCTTGTCGGCCTGCGGGTTGGCGGTGGTCAGCAGCTTCTCGCCGTAGAAGATCGAGTTGGCGCCGGCGAAGAAGGCCAGGGCCTGCATCTGCTCGTTCATCGCCTCGCGGCCGGCGGACAGGCGCACATGCGACTGCGGCATCATGATCCGCGCCACGGCGAGCATGCGGATAAAGTCGAACGGGTCGACGTCCTGCTCATCGGCCAGCGGCGTGCCCTGGACCTTGACCAGCATGTTGATCGGCACCGACTCCGGGTGTTCCGGCAGGTTGGCCAGCTGGATCAGCAGACCGGCGCGGTCGTCCAGCGTCTCGCCCATGCCGAGGATGCCGCCGGAGCAGATCTTCATCCCGGAGTCGCGCACGTAGGCCAGGGTTTCCAGGCGTTCGTTGTAGGTGCGGGTGGTGATGATGTTGCCGTAGAACTCCGGCGAGGTGTCGAGGTTGTGGTTGTAGTAGTCGAGGCCGGCCTCGGCCAGGGCAGCGGTCTGCTGCTTGTCGAGCTTGCCGAGGGTCATGCAGGTTTCCAGGCCCATGGCCCGAACGCCTTTGACCATCTCCAGCACGTAGGGCATGTCTTTCGCCGAAGGGTGCTTCCAGGCGGCGCCCATGCAGAAGCGGGTCGAGCCGATGGCCTTGGCCTCGGCGGCTGCCTCCAGCACCTTCTGCACTTCCATCAGCTTTTCTTTTTCCAGCCCGGTGTTGTAGTGGCCGGACTGCGGACAGTACTTGCAGTCTTCCGGGCAGGCGCCGGTCTTGATCGACAGCAGGGTCGAGACTTGCACGCGGTTGGCATCGAAATGCG
>JBFKAF010000046.1:0-12416 GCA_041621735.1 Pseudomonas sp. | reverse complement strand
TGGTGCGGTGATTACCGTGCCGGCCTATTTCGATGATGCTCAGCGCCAGGCGACCAAGGATGCCGCGCGTTTGGCAGGTTTGAGCGTGCTGCGTCTGCTCAATGAGCCGACCGCGGCCGCTGTGGCCTATGGCTTGGACCAGCAGGCCGAAGGCCTGGTGGCAATCTATGACCTGGGTGGTGGTACCTTCGATATTTCGATTCTGCGGCTGACCGCGGGTGTGTTCGAAGTATTGGCTACTGGTGGCGACAGTGCGCTAGGTGGCGATGATTTCGACCACGCCATTGCCGGCTGGATAGTCGAACAGGCCGGCTTGTCTGCCGATCTCGATCCCGGTGCGCAGCGCACGCTGTTGAGTGAGGCCTGTGCGGCGAAAGAGGCGTTGACCACTGATACCTCGGCTGAGGTGAGTCATGGCGCCTGGTCTGGTTTGCTGACTCGTGAGGCGTTTGCTGAGCTGATCGAGCCGATGGTCGCGCGCAGCCTCAAGGCTTGCCGACGCGCGGTGCGCGATGCCGGTATCGAGATCGAAGAGGTCGAGGCGGTGGTGCTGGTCGGCGGGTCCACGCGGGTACCGCGTGTGCGTCAGGCGGTTGCCGAGTTGTTCGCGCGTGAGCCGCTGAGTGATATTGATCCGGATCAAGTGGTCGCCATTGGTGCGGCGATCCAGGCCGATACGCTGGCTGGTAATAAGCGTGGCGACGGTGACGAGCTGTTGCTGCTGGATGTGATTCCATTGTCGTTGGGTCTGGAGACCATGGGCGGCTTGATGGAAAAGGTGATTCCGCGTAACACCACCATTCCGGTGGCGCGGGCTCAGGAGTTCACCACCTATAAAGATGGCCAGACGGCCATGATGATTCATGTGCTGCAGGGTGAGCGTGAGTTGATCAGCGATTGTCGTTCCCTGGCGCGCTTCGAGTTGCGCGGTATCCCGCCCATGGTGGCTGGTTCGGCGAAGATTCGCGTGACCTTCCAGGTCGATGCGGATGGCTTGCTCAGTGTTGCGGCGCGTGAGTTGGCCTCGGGCGTTGAGGCGAGCATCCAGGTCAAGCCATCCTATGGCCTGACCGATGGCGAAATTGCCAGGATGTTGCAGGACTCCTTCCAGCATGCCGGCGATGACAAGGTGGCGCGAGTGTTGCGTGAGCAGCAGGTGGATGCGCAGCGTCTGCTTGAGGCGGTTGAGGCTGCCCTGGACGTGGATGGCGAGCGCTTGTTGGAGGTCGATGAGCGGCTGGCAATCGAGGCGCAAATGCAGCAGTTGCGTGAGTTGATGGCGAGTAACGATGGCCAGGCCATCGAGCGGCAGACCAAGCGTCTGACCCAGGTGACGGACGCCTTTGCCGCGCGTCGCCTGGATGCCACGGTAAAGTCCGCGCTGGCGGGTCGTAGTCTTAATGAGATTGAGGAATAAGCATGCCGCAGGTCATCTTTCTGCCCCACGCCGAGCATTGCCCTGAGGGGGCGGTGTTCGAAGTACAGGCGGGCGAAACTGTGCTCAACGCCGCATTGCGCAATGGTATCGATATCGAGCATGCCTGCGAAAAGTCCTGCGCCTGCACTACTTGTCACGTGGTGATTCGCGAGGGGTTCAACTCCATGGAGCCTTCCGACGAGCTGGAAGATGACATGCTCGATAAGGCCTGGGGTTTGGAGCCTACCTCGCGGCTGTCCTGTCAGGCTGTGGTTGCTGAACAGGATCTGGTGGTGGAGATTCCCAAGTACACCATCAACCAGGTGTCCGAAGGTCACTGATCATTTCGTCATAGGAGCAGGTCATGAGTCTGAAGTGGACTGATGTGCTGGAAATCGCCATCCAGTTGGCAGAGAGCAAGCCCGATGTCGATCCGCGTTTCGTGAATTTCGTCGATCTGCACCGCTGGGTGATGGATTTGCCGGAATTCTCCGATGACGGGCAGCGAGGTGGAGAGAAGGTTCTGGAGGCGATTCAGGCTGCCTGGATCGAAGAGGCCAGCTAAGTAGTGCGCCGTGCTGGCGCTGCCCTACGCATTTAACCGTAACCCGCGTATAATCCGCGGGTTTAATTTTTCGCTTTAATCCTTGTTTCTGGAGTTTTTCATGGCTGTTGAACGTACTTTTTCCATCATCAAACCCGACGCTGTTGCCAAGAACGTGGTTGGCGAGATCGTCACTCGTTTTGAAAAAGCAGGTCTGCGTGTAGTCGCCTCCAAGATGGTTCAGCTGTCCGAACGCGAAGCGGGCGGTTTCTACGCCGAGCACAGCGAGCGCGGCTTCTTCAAGGATCTGGTTGCTTTCATGGTTTCCGGTCCGGTTATCGTCCAGGTTCTGGAAGGCGAAGGTGCCATCGCTAAGAATCGTGAACTGATGGGCGCTACCAACCCTAAGGAAGCCGCTGCCGGCACCATTCGTGCAGATTTCGCGGTTTCCATCGACGAAAATGCCGTACACGGTTCCGATTCCGAGGCGTCCGCCGCTCGTGAAATCGCATACTTCTTCGCGGCCACCGAGGTCTGCGCGCGCATTCGCTAAGGCGAATGGTGCGAGGGTGAAGCCATGACTGGAGCTACCGGTAAAGTTAACCTGCTGGGTCTGACCCAGGCAGAAATGGAACAGTTCTTCGATAGCATCGGAGAAAAACGTTTCCGTGCCGGCCAGCTGATGAAATGGATTCACCATTTTGGTGTCGATGACTTCGATGCCATGAGCAATGTCAGCAAGGTCTTGCGCGAAAAGCTCAAGACCTGTGCTGAGATTCGTGGGCCTGAAGTGGTCAGTGAGGATATCTCCACTGACGGCACCCGTAAGTGGGTGGTGCGTGTAGCTTCCGGCAGCTGTGTCGAGACTGTGTATATCCCGCAAGGCTCGCGAGGCACGCTCTGTGTGTCGTCGCAGGCAGGCTGTGCGCTGGATTGCAGCTTCTGCTCCACGGGTAAGCAAGGTTTCAATAGCGATCTGAGTGCCGCCGAAGTGATCGGTCAGGTATGGATCGCCAATAAGTCTTTCGGCTCCGTGCCAGCGAAAATCGATCGCGCCATCACCAACGTGGTGATGATGGGCATGGGTGAGCCGTTACTGAATTTTGACAACGTGGTCGCCGCCATGAAAATCATGATGGACGACCTCGGCTATGGCATCTCCAAGCGCAAGGTGACGCTGTCCACCTCGGGCGTGGTGCCTATGATCGACAAGCTGGGCGAGGTCATCGACGTCTCTCTGGCACTGTCGCTGCATGCGCCCAACGATGCGCTGCGTAACCAGTTGGTGCCGATCAACAAGAAGTACCCGCTTGAAATGCTGCTGGCCGCGTGCAAGCGCTATATCTCCGGTCTTGGCGAGAAGCGCGTGCTGACCATCGAGTACACCCTGCTCAAGGATGTCAACGATAAGCCCGAGCATGCTGAGGAGATGATCGCACTTCTCAAAGAAGTGCCTTGCAAGATCAATCTGATTCCGTTTAATCCTTTCCCCCACTCCGGGTACGAGCGACCGAGCAACAATGCCATACGCCGCTTTCAGGACCTGCTGCACAAAGCTGGGCACAGCGTCACCGTGCGCACTACGCGTGGCGAGGATATTGATGCCGCCTGTGGACAGTTGGTCGGCCAGGTCATGGACCGTACTCGCCGTAGCGAACGCTATATTGCCGTGCGTCAGTTGAACGACGAGGCCGATACGCAGCGTTCCGCCGATCAGAAAACCTAAGGGGAAAATTATGCTATTGCGCCCAGCGCTGTTCTTGTTAGTCGCCAGCCTGCTGGTCGGTTGTGTCTCGACCGGCGATGTCGATCCAATGAGAACCGATAAGGGGCGCGATGAGGCCCGTGATGCCTATATCCAGCTGGGGATCGGCTATTTGCAGCAGGGCGCCAGTGGTCGTGCCAAGGTCCCGCTGAAAAAAGCCCTCGAACTCGACCCGTCCAGTGCCGATGCGCATGCTGCGCTGGCGTTGGTGTTTCAGGTCGAAATGGAACCCAAGTTGGCCGATGAGCATTACCGTAAGGCGCTGTCGCAACGCGGTGGTGATGCCCGCTTGTTGAACAACTATGGCAGCTTTCTGTTCGAGCAGAAGCGCTACGAGGAGGCCCTCGAACGCTATCAGCAAGCGGCCCAGGACAATCTTTATCCTGAACGTTCACGGGTGTTTGAGAACCTCGGCTTGACCGCCCTGGAGCTAAAACAGCGTGAGCAGGCAAAAGTGTATTTCCAGCGTTCGTTGCGGCTCAACAGTCGCCAGCCCAAGGCGCTGATGGAAATGGCGCAGCTGTCCTATGAAGACAAAGCCTACGTCCCAGCCCGCGGCTATTACGACAGTTATAGCGCCTTGGTCGAGCAGGATGCCCGCAGCCTGTTGCTGGGTACGCGTCTGGCGACAATTTTTGAGGACCGTGATAAAGCCGCCAGCCTCGGTCTGCAGTTGAAGCGTCTCTATCCCGGTACACCGGAATATCAGCAATACCTGTCGGAGCAAAGATGAAAGCGGCTCATCCTGAAGTTGTAGCAGTTCAGCGCGTCAATCCCGGTGAGTCCCTGCGCAAGGTCCGCGAGAGTAAAAACTGGACGGTTGCCGAAGCGGCTGAGCGGTTGAATCTGACGCCTCAACGCTTGAGCCAGATCGAGGACGGTGATTTCGATAAATTGCCCGGTAGCACCTTTGCCCGTGGCTATATTCGCGCTTATGCGAAGTTACTTGAACTGGATCAGAATCGTCTGGTGTTGGAGTTCGACCAGTTCACCGGTACCGATGCGGCAGGCAGC
The DNA here is from genome assembly GCA_041621735.1 of Pseudomonas sp. GTDB lineage: Bacteria > Pseudomonadota > Gammaproteobacteria > Pseudomonadales > Pseudomonadaceae > Aquipseudomonas. The sequence goes on along the minus strand of JBFKAF010000046.1, from coordinate 7,676 downwards.
AGTGTGCACAGTCTGGGGCACATCGAACAGCCTGTGAGCTACTCGCAGCGAATCTTGCGTTTTTTCAGCTTTGCCTTGCTGTTGGGGCTGGTCAGTGCGGGTTTGTATTGGTGGCAGGAGCAAACTGAGCGACAAGCGGATGAGTCGACTGCGACCAGTATTGAACATGTCGAGGTCGAAGGTGCGGACGGCACCACGCAAATTCATCCGCTGGATGAGCCCGAGGATCAGGCCGTCATGGCCGCGCAAGGCGGCATCGAGTTGAGCTTGCCGAGCATGTCCGCCGAGCCAGTTGCAGAGTCTGAAACGGAGGTTGCGCAGGAGCAGGCGCTAGCCGACGCCCCGGTGCAGCCGCAAACCAGTACCGATGCGGCTGCGAACGATGCGATGGCGGACGAGCCGGACTCCGCAGTCGAGAGCGTCGCCGTCGACGGCCCCGCGCCCGCTGCCGAGCCCGTGTTGGCCGCAGGGCAGGGCCAGGTGGATGTGAGCTTTACCGTCGATTGCTGGACCCAGTTGACCGACGCCAATGGCAAGATTCTGTTCAGTGCCCTCAAGCGCGGTGGCGAAAGCTTGAGCATAGTGGGTAAGGCACCCCTGGAGCTGCGACTGGGCTTCGCCCGGGGGGCTCAGGTGAGTTACAACGGCCAAACCGTCGATGTTTCGCCCTTCATTACCGGCGAAACTGCACGCCTGAAGCTGGGGTTGTAAGCCATGCACTGCGAATCACCGATCAAGCGTCGCCAATCACGCAAAATCTGGGTTGGTCAGGTGCCCGTGGGTGGCGATGCGCCGATTTCGGTGCAAAGCATGACCAACACCGACACCAATGACGTGGCCGCGACGGTGGCGCAGATCCGCCGCCTGGAAGAGGCCGGCGCGGATATCGTGCGGGTCTCTGTGCCGGATATGGATGCCGCCGAGGCATTCGGCAAAATCAAGAAGCTGGTTAATCTGCCGTTGGTTGCCGACATTCATTTCGACTATCAGATCGCGCTACGCGTGGCCGAATTGGGCGTCGATTGCCTACGCATCAATCCTGGCAATATCGGTCGCGAAGATCGAGTTCGCGCGGTGGTTGAAGCGGCGCGTGACAAGGGCATTCCGATTCGCATCGGCGTCAACGCCGGCTCGCTGGAAAAAGACCTGCAGAAGAAATACGGTGAGCCGACCCCGGAAGCCTTGGTCGAGTCGGCCTTGCGTCATGTCGAGCACCTGGATCGCCTGAATTTCCCCGACTTCAAGGTCAGCGTCAAAGCTTCGGATGTATTCATGGCGGTCGCGGCCTATCGTCTGTTGGCCAAGCAGATCGAGCAGCCGCTGCATCTGGGCATCACCGAAGCCGGTGGCCTGCGTTCCGGCACGGTGAAGTCGGCCGTCGGCTTGGGCATGCTGTTGGCCGAGGGTATTGGCGATACCATCCGCATATCGCTCGCCGCCGATCCGGTAGAAGAGATCAAGGTCGGGTTCGACATTCTCAAGTCACTGCGTCTGCGTTCCCGCGGCATCAATTTCATCGCCTGCCCGAGCTGCTCGCGGCAGAATTTCGACGTGGTGAAGACCATGAACGATCTCGAGGGGCGCCTGGAAGACCTGTTGGTGCCACTCGATGTGGCGGTGATCGGCTGTGTGGTCAATGGTCCGGGCGAAGCCAAGGAGGCACATGTCGGCCTGACTGGCGGTTCGCCGAACAACCTGATCTACATCGACGGCAAGCCGGCACAAAAACTGAATAACGATAACCTGGTGGATGAGCTGGAAAGGCTGATTCGGCAGAAGGCGGCCGAGAAGGTTGCCGCCGATGCTGCCGTGATCGTACGCGGCTGAGCCTCTCGGACCCACGAGCGTCTAAGGAATTGAATTGAGCAAGTCCCTGCAAGCCATTCGTGGCATGAATGACATCCTGCCTGAACAGACCCCGCTTTGGCGTTACCTCGAAGGCAGCGTGGCGTGTCTGCTGGATGGCTATGGCTATCGGCAGATACGCATGCCGATCGTCGAGTTCACCGAGCTGTTCAAGCGCTCGATCGGCGAAGTCACCGACATCGTCGAAAAAGAGATGTACACCTTTGCCGACCGTAATGGCGATTCGCTGACTCTACGTCCCGAGGGCACCGCCGCCTGCGTGCGCGCGGTACTCGAACACGGCCTGGCGGGCGCCGGGCAAACCCAGAAACTCTGGTACATAGGCCCTATGTTCCGTCACGAGCGGCCACAGAAAGGCCGTTACCGTCAGTTCCACCAGATCGGCGTTGAGGTGTTCAACTTCGACGGCCCGGACATCGACGCCGAGCTGATCGTGCTGACCTGGCGTCTCTGGGGCTTGCTGGGGATTCGTGATGCGGTGACCCTGGAGCTCAACAGCCTGGGAACCAGCGAGGCGCGCGCGACTTACCGTGAGGCGCTGGTCGAGTACCTGTCGGCGCGTGCCGATCAGCTCGACGAGGACAGTCGTCGTCGCCTCGCTAGCAACCCGTTGCGGATTCTCGACAGCAAGTCGGCAGAAACCCAGGCGCTGTTGATCGATGCGCCGAAGCTGGCGGATTACCTGGATGAAGAGTCCCGCGTGCACTTCGAGGGGTTGAAGGCGCGTCTGGATGCGGCGGGTATTCCTTATGTGATCAACCCCAAGCTGGTCCGTGGCCTGGATTATTACAGCAAGACGGTGTTCGAGTGGGTCACCGACCAGCTCGGTGCCCAGGGCACTGTCTGCGCCGGTGGCCGTTACGATGGCCTGGTCGAGCAGATGGGCGGCAAGCCGACACCGGGTGTGGGCTTTGCCATGGGGATCGAGCGTTTGGTGCTGATGATCGAAACCCTGGGTAAAGTGCCGGCGGAAATCGCCCGTCAGGTCGATCTCTATGTGTGCGCGTTTGGCGAACCGGCGGAATTGGCCGCGTTAAGCCTGGCCGAGCGTCTGCGTGACCAGTTACCCGGCGTGCGGCTGCAGGTTAATGCCGGTGCGGGTAGTTTCAAGAGTCAATTTAAAAAGGCCGACAAGAGTGGCGCGTTGTACGCCCTGATCTTGGGTGAAGACGAACTGGCCCAGCAAGTGGTAGGTTGCAAGCCGCTGCGCGATCAGGGCGAGCAACAGAGTATCGCCTGGGGCGCTCTAGCCGAGCATCTGGCAACCTGCCTCGAGCAGGCTTAAGGCACACGCCGATTTAGCGAATAGGAGTATTGGGGTGGTTTCGCGTACCGATGAAGAAGAGCTGGCGGTAGTCAAGGAGTGGTGGTCGCGCAATGGCAAGCCGTTGCTCACCGGCAGTGTGTTGGCGCTGGTAATCGTATTCGGCTGGCAGGGCTGGGAAAGATACCAAGCCAACCAGCAGCAGAGTGCTTCGCTGCTCTACCAGCAGTTGCTGGAGACCGTACTGAGCCCGAGCGGCCAGCTCGACGTGGCCAAGGTTGCCGAGTTGACAGGCAAGCTTGGCAACGAGTTCGCGGGCACTCATTACGCCCAGTACGCTGGCCTGTTTGCCGCCAAAGTGGCGGTCGAGGCTGATCAACTGGACGATGCTGCCGCTGAACTGCAAGCGATTGTCGACGATCCGGCAGACGACACCTTGGCTGAACTGGCGCGCCAGCGGCTTGCCCGCGTACTGGCTGCACAAGACAAGGCCGAGCAGGCGCTGAAGTTGCTCGAAGGCGAAGCCGCCCAGGCATTTCTGGCCGGCCGCGAAGAGCTCAAGGGTGATTTGTTGGTAAAGCTGGGCCGCAGCGATGAAGCGCATGCCGCCTATGTGAAAGCCAAGGCAGCACTGTCTGACGATGCCGCCGTGGGCGGTTTGCAAATGAAGCTCGACGACCTGGCGAAAGGGGATGCGTGACGTGATGCGCTGGAAAAATGCCGCACTGCTGGCCCTGGCCGTTCTGGTTGTGGGTTGCAGCAGCAACAGTAAAAAGGAATTGCCGCCGGCCGAGCTGCCTGACTTCACAGAAGAAGTACAGCTGCAGAAGGAATGGAGTCGTTCGATTGGCGAAGGCCAGGGCGAAACCTTCAACATGCTGGTGCCGGCTGTCGATGGCGAGCGTATCTATGCTGCCGACGTCGAGGGGCTGGTCATGGCGCTCGACCGCATGACCGGTGAGGTGATCTGGAAAGAAGACCTCGATGCGCCGGTGTCCGGCGCAGTGGGCGCCGGTTATGGCCTGGTGCTGCTCGGTACCCTCAAGGGTGAAGTGATTGCTCTGGATGCCAGCACTGGCGAGGCAAAGTGGCGGTCGCGAGTCACCAGTGAAGTCCTGGCGGCACCGGCGATCAACGGCGACGTGGTGCTGGTACAGACCCAGGACGACCGTCTGATTGCACTCGATGCCGATACTGGCAGCCAGCGCTGGATTTACGAAAGCTCCCCGGCGGTGCTGACCCTGCGTGGCACCGGCAGTCCGGTGTTGACCAACCGTCTGGCGATTGCCGGCCTGTCCAGCGGCAAGGTCATCGCCCTTGACGCCCAGCGCGGCTTACCGGTGTGGGAACAGCGCGTGGCAATCCCGCAAGGCCGTTCCGAGCTGGATCGGGTGGTCGATATCGACGGTGGCCTGCTGCTCTCCGGCGGTAACCTGTATGTGGTCAGTTATCAGGGTCGGGTTGCCTCTCTGGAGCTGGAAAGCGGTCGCATACTGTGGCAGCGCGAAGCCTCCAGCTCGGTGGGTGTGGCCCAGGGCTTCGGTAACGTCTACGTCAGCTTGGCCAGCGGTACTGTGGAGGGCATCGATGAGCGCTCTGCATCGGCCCTGTGGAACAACGATGCCTTGGCCCGTCGTCAGTTGTCGGCGCCCGAGGTGTTCTCCAGCTATGTGGCTTTCGGTGACCTGGAGGGTTACTTGCACCTGATCAGCCAGGTGGATGGTCGCTTTGTCGGGCGCGTCCGGGTTGACAGCGATGGCCTGCGTGCCCGTCCGCTGGTGGTGGGCGGCTGGTTGTATGCCTACGGTAATGGCGGCACGCTGGTGGCCCTGACCATTCGCTAATAGGCTTGGCTAGGCTGCAATGCGCGCCTCGGGCGCATTGCAGCCATCGTGACGCCGCGATAATTTCCGGCCGCTGCTTATGCAGCGGCTTTTGTATTTTTTGAAATAACGAAGTGGAGAGCCTCATGGTTCCCGTAATTGCCCTGGTGGGCCGCCCTAACGTCGGCAAGTCCACCCTCTTTAACCGCTTGACCAGGAGCCGCGACGCGATTGTCGGCGACCTGTCGGGCTTAACCCGTGATCGTCAATACGGTGAGGCGAAGTGGCAGGGACGGACCTATATCCTTATCGACACCGGCGGTATCTCCGGGGATGAGGAGGGCATCGACGAGAAGATGGCCGAGCAGTCGCTGCAGGCGATCGAAGAGGCCGATGCGGTGCTGTTCATGGTGGATGCCCGGGCCGGATTGTCGGCGGCCGACCAGATGATTGGCGAGCACCTGCGCAAGCGCAACAAGCACACCTTCCTGGTGGTGAACAAGGTCGATAACCTCGACCCCGACTTGGCGCGTGCCGAGTTCAGCCCGCTGGGCATGGGCGAGGCACTGGCCATCGCCGGTGCGCATGGCCGCGGTATCACCCAGATGCTCGAGGCGGCACTGGGCGGTTTCCCCAAGGATGCCGGTGAAGCCGAACTGGTCGAGGATGAAGAGGTTGCCGAGGGCGAGGAAGCCAAGCGGATTCCGGGGCCGAGTGAAAAGGACGGGATCAAGCTGGCGATCATCGGCCGGCCCAACGTCGGCAAGTCGACCCTGGTCAACCGCATGCTCGGCGAGGACCGAGTGGTGGTCTATGACCAGCCCGGTACTACCCGCGACAGCATCTACATCCCGTTCGAGCGCGATGATGAGAAATACACCCTGATCGATACCGCGGGCGTACGCCGCCGCGGCAAGATTTTCGAGGCGGTGGAAAAATTCTCGGTGGTGAAAACCCTGCAGGCGATCCAGGACTCCAACGTCGTGGTGTTCGTCATGGATGCCCGCGAAGGGGTGGTCGATCACGACCTCAACTTGCTCGGTTTCGTGCTGGAAAGCGGTCGCGCCCTGGTCATCGCCCTGAACAAGTGGGATGGCATGGAGCCCGGCGAGCGTGATTACGTGAAGACCGAGCTGCAGCGCCGGCTGTTCTTCGTCGAGTTCGCCGACATTCACTTCATCTCTGCCCTGCATGGCACCGGTGTCGGTCACCTGTACAAGTCGGTGCAGGCCTCGTTCAAGTCGGCGATCACCCGCTGGCCAACCAACCGCCTGACGCAGATTCTCGAAGATGCGGTCGGCGATCACGCGCCGCCCATGGTCAACAATCGCCGGATCAAACTGCGTTATGCCCACCTCGGTGGCGCCAACCCGCCGTTGATCGTGATCCACGGCAACCAGGTGGACAAGGTGCCCAAGGCCTATGTTCGCTACCTGGAAAACACCTACCGGCGCGTACTCAAACTGGTCGGCACGCCGATTCGAATCGAGTTCAAGGGCGGGGAGAACCCCTACGAGGGCAACAAGAACACCCTCACCGACCGTCAAGTGAACAAGAAACGCCGCTTGATGAGCCATCACAAGAAGGCCGAGAAGAAGCGCAAAGACAAGAAGTGATCCCGCTCTGCCACCCGTAACCCGGGACGAGAAGAGTCAAAGGTTCTGGTTAGCCGCCAGGGTCGCTCGACCAGCGACTCGCCTGCAATGTCTCTACTGAGTGGGCAATGATCGGTCTGCAAAGGCACCTTAGGGTGCCTTTTGCGCATCTGGCCGATCGGCTATTCTGCCGCATCGACGACAGTCCTGGCCCGGATCGAATCCAAGTGCGGACTTATGACGGTTGTAGGCAGGGCTGAGCGCAACCAAGCCGGCACTGCCACGGAACCTGGAAGCAGCCATGATCAACAGCAAATTACCCCATGTAGGCACCACGATTTTCACGCGCATGTCGCAGCTGGCGCTGGAGACCGGGGCGCTCAACCTGTCTCAGGGCTTCCCGGATTTCGATGGGCCGCAGGCGCTGCGTGACGCGGTGGGCCGGCATATCGCAGCCGGGCATAACCAGTATTCGCCGATGACCGGACTGCCGGCCTTGCGTGAACAGGTGGCGGCGAAGATCCAGCGCTGCTATGGCCGTGCGGTCAGTGCGGACAGCGAAATCACTATCACCCCGGGCGCGACACAGGCGATCTTTTGTGCGATTCAGACCCTGATTCGAGCCGGCGATGAGGTCATCGTTTTCGATCCCTGCTACGACAGTTATGAGCCTGCGGTGGAGCTGGCCGGGGGGCGCTGTGTGCATGTCCCGCTGGGGCAGCCGGACTTCGCCATCGACTGGCAGCTATTGGACGATGCGCTGAGCCCGAAAACCCGTCTGATTATCCTCAACAGTCCGCATAACCCCAGCGGCGCGCTGATCTCGCGAACCGATCTGGATCGTCTGGCCACGCTGATTCGTGATCGGGACATCTACCTGGTCAGCGACGAGGTTTACGAGCACCTGGTGTTCGACGGCGCGCAGCATGCCAGTGTCGTGGCCCATGAGGAGCTGTATCAGCGCGCCTTCGTGGTCAGTTCGTTTGGCAAGACCTATCACGTCACCGGCTGGAAGACCGGTTACGTGGTCGCGCCTGCGGCCCTCAGCGCGGAGCTGCGCAAGGTGCATCAGTACGTCAGCTTCTGCGGCGTCACGCCCTTGCAGTGGGCGCTGGCCGACTTCATGGC
>JBFKAF010000045.1:0-12558 GCA_041621735.1 Pseudomonas sp. | reverse complement strand
CTTTGGCTCCAGCCTCAACTGGCGCGAGCGCGCCCTGCTGGCCTGGATCTCCCCGCGCGGCATCGTTGCCGCCGCGGTGTCAGCGATCTTCGCCATTCGCTTGAGCGAATCCGGCCACGATGGCGCGCAACTCCTGGTGCCGCTGACGTTTGCCGTGATCATCGGCACCGTAGTCCTGCAAAGCGCCACCGCACGCCCCCTGGCCAGCCTACTTAAAGTAGCCGAGCCGGCACCGAGCGGCTTCCTCATCGTCGGCGCCAACCCTGTCGCCAGGGCAATAGGTAAAGCCCTGCAGCAGCTGGGTTGCCGCGTACTGCTGACCGACTCCAGCTGGGAAAATATTCGCGCCGCGCGCATGGAGAACCTGCCGACCTACTTCGGCAACCCGGCGTCCCAGCATGCCGAGGCGCACCTCGACCTGGTCGGCCTCGGCCACTTATTGGCACTGTCCCCGGCGGGCGAGCTGAATACCCTGGCAAGCATGCGTTTTCGTCATGAGTTTGGCGCAACGCACCTGTTCAGCCTGGCCAGCGGCCAGGAAAGCCGCCGCACCGACAAACACCGAGCCAGCGACGAACATCGCGGCCGACCGCTTGGCAGTCAAGCCATGACCTATCCACACACGGCCAGTCGCCTGTCCCATGGCGCCGAGCTGTACAGCACCACATTGACCGACTCGTTCGACTGGAGCGGCTACCAGGCACTGCATGGCGCACGGGCAACCCTGCTATTCGCCCGCGATCGCGAGGGCTGGGTACATGTGGTGACGCCGGACAACAACGTGCTGCCGAAGACCGGCTGGACCCTGGTATCCCTGATCGAAGCACAGAAGGAAAATGCGGTTAACGCAGACCAGGAAAACCTGGCCGAAATCACACCTGAAAGCGCCAAGCACTCGGCCTAGAAAGGCGCCTGAGTCAGCGCCGCATGCGCGCCCGACTCAGGCCACCGATGCCCACTCACGGCCATCGCTATAGATGTTTTCGACGAGCACCTCGACCTTGAGGCTGGTGTTAACCACCTTGAACACCCGTACGAGCGACTCGACGACCCCGCCCGTCGCAACAGCATGATTGAAGTCGATCCGACCAGAGGACAGCGTCACCAGCGGCAAGCGACAGAAGCGCGTGACCGCGACGAATGACACCTCATCCATCCAAGCCTGCGCAGCACCGCAAAACAGGCTGTTGTGCTGACGGGTCGTGAACGGACAGCACGTCTCGACACCGACCGCCGATGCCCATCGAACAGCCAGCCCCATAAACGAAAAAAGCAGCCCGAAGGCTGCTTTTTTGCTGGAAAGCCTGGCTTAAACCAGTTTTTCCTTGATACGTGCTGCCTTACCGGACAGAGCACGCAGGTAGTACAGCTTGGCTTTGCGTACATCGCCGCGACGCTTGACAGCCAGGCTGTCAACCAGCGGGCTGTAGGTCTGGAAAGTACGCTCGACACCAACACCGTTGGAGATCTTGCGCACGGTGAAAGCGCTGTTCAGACCACGGTTGCGCTTGGCGATGACAACGCCTTCGAATGCCTGCAGACGCTGACGGTCGCCTTCCTTCACTTTTACCTGAACGACAATGGTGTCGCCCGGCGCAAAAGGAGGAATCTCTTTGCTCATCTGCTCAGCTTCGATCTGCTGAATAATTTTGTTGGTCATGCTGCGCTCCTAAGACAAGCCGTCTGGCGTGTCATCGATACATTAACTATCGTCCCGCTGGCGGATGTATTCCTCCAGCAATTTCTTCTCTTCTCCAGAAAGCGAGCGGCTTTCCAGAAGATCAGCGCGACGTTGCCAGGTCCGACCAAGGGACTGCTGCAAACGCCAGCGCCGGATGTGTTCGTGGTTGCCACTGAGCAACACTTGTGGAACACATTTATCCACATACACCTCCGGACGGGTGTAGTGCGGGCAGTCGAGCAGGCCATCCGTAAAGGAGTCCTCCTCGGCCGAGTCTGCATGACCCAATGCACCAGGCAAAAGGCGCGTTACCGCATCGATCAGCACCATGGCCGGCAGCTCACCGCCAGACAGGACATAATCCCCGATCGACCATTCTTCATCGACATGCGCCTCAATGAAGCGCTCATCAATACCTTCATAGCGTCCAGCGATGAGGATTAAAGCCTCCTCACTCACCAGTTCACGCACTGCTGACTGGGTCAGCTGGCGACCTTGCGGCGACAGGTAAATTACCTTCGCTTTTACACCTGCGGCCTGCTTGGCATCGAGCAAAGCATCCTCAAGCGGCTTGATCTTCATCACCATGCCAGGACCACCACCAAAGGGACGATCATCAACGGTGTGATGACGGTCTGTGGTGTAGCTCCTTGGGTTCCAGCAGGTCAGCTGTAACAGCCCCTGCTTTGCCGCGCGGCTGGTAATGCCGTAATCACTGATAGCGGCAAACATTTCCGGAAATAGCGTAATGACTTCAACGCGCAAGCTCGGCATGTCGCTTAGAAGTCCGCATCCCAGTCGACCCGCATTTCGCCAGCGGCCAGATCAATCGACAACACGCATTGCTCGGTATAGGGCAACAGGCGCTCACGCTGATCCAAACTGCCGGTGCAGGGCTTGACCACCATCACATCGTTGGCACCGGTCTCGAATAACTGGTCGATCATGCCGAGCAACTGCCCAACCTGATCAATCACTTTCAGACCTACCAACTGCGACCAGTAGAACTCACCAGGCGCGAGCTCGGGCAACTCACTGCGGGGCACTAGAATTTCAAAACCGGCGAAGCTACGAGCCACTTCGCGATCATCCAGTCCCTTCAGCTTTGCTACTACGACCTTGCCTTGCAAGCGGCCACTGACCAACTCAACTTGCTTTACCTCGTTGTCACGCTTGAGCGTCCAACGCGGGTAATCGAGCACATTGTCGATCGGGTCGGTAAAGGAATACACCTTCACGTCGCCTTTCACGCCATGCACCGAAACGATCTTGCCGAGTACCACTAGATCCTCGGCTGGAGCTGGCGTTGTGCTCATAATTGACTTAGGCAGCAGCCTTAGCCGATTCCTTGAGCAGCTGAGCAACACGCTCAGACGGCTGTGCACCCTGGCTCAGCCAGTAAGTGACGCGCTCTTGGTTAACAGACAGCTTGATTTCAGCGCCCGAAGCAACCGGGTTGAAGAAACCAACACGCTCAACGAAACGACCGTCGCGCGCATTGCGGCTGTTGGTCACGGTGAGGTGGTAAAAAGGGCGCTTTTTGGAGCCGCCACGGGCAAGACGGATGGTTACCATTGAACTTCGTTCCTGTAGTCGGTGCTGCAAAACAAAAATGCGAGCATAGGGCACTAGGCCCGAAAGGCCGCATATTCTAAGGATTATCCAGCTTTTTGCAAATCTCTTTTTCGCCGGCCGCGTGACTGGCGAGAAGAGCACACATCGCCCGCGGCAAGACAGCTGCGCCACTGGCAAGGCATTCGGTTTAAAACTTCGGCATACCGCCGCCTGGGAGCATTCCGCCCATGCCGCGCATCATCTTGGCCATACCGCCCTTGGCGGTGAATTTCTTCATCATCTTTTGCATTTGTTTGTGCTGCTTGATCAGCCGACCGATGTCCTGCACCTGAGTGCCGGAACCCATGGCGATACGCCGCTTGCGCGAGCCACTGATGATTTCCGGATCGCGACGCTCACCCGGAGTCATCGAATTGATGATCGCTTCCATCTGCTTGAACTGCTTCTCGGCCGCGCCCTGGGCATTGCCCATCTGCGCCAGATTGACGCCGCCCATCTGCGGCAGCTTGTCCATCAAGCCGCCCAGGCCGCCCATGTGTTTCATCTGCTGCAACTGATCGCGAAAGTCTTCCAGGTCGAAACCCTTGCCCTTCTTCAGCTTCTTCGTCAGCTTCTCGGCCTTATCCCGATCGAGGGTCTGCTCGGCCTGCTCGATCAGGCTGAGCACATCGCCCATGCCAAGGATGCGCGAGGCGATACGTTCGGGATGGAAAGGCTCCAAGGCCTCAGTCTTCTCGCCCATACCGATGAACTTGATCGGCTTACCGGTAATTGCACGCACCGAGAGCGCCGCCCCACCTCGGGCGTCGCCGTCGACCTTGGTCAACACCACACCGGTCAACGGCAGGGCATCGGCGAAGGCCTTGGCCGTATTAGCCGCATCCTGACCCGTCATCGCATCGACCACGAACAAGGTCTCAGCCGGCTTGACCGCGGCATGCAGCGCCTGAATTTCGGCCATCATCTCGGCATCGATAGCCAGGCGACCCGCGGTATCGAGAATCACCACATCGATAAATTTGAGCTTGGCTTCCCTGATCGCCGCCTCGGCGATGGCCACTGGCTTTTGGCTGATATCGGAGGGAAAGAAGGTCACGCCCACTTCGCTGGCCAGGGTTTCCAGCTGCTTGATCGCCGCAGGGCGATAAACGTCAGCCGAGACCACCAGCACACTCTTCTTCTTACGCTCCTTGAGGAAGCGCGCCAACTTGCCCGCGGTGGTGGTTTTACCCGCACCCTGCAAGCCCGCCATTAATACTACCGCCGGCGGCGTGACGTTCAGCACCAAATCTTCGTTGGCCGCGCCCATCAACTCTTCCAGCTCGGCCCGCACGATCTTCACGAAGGCCTGGCCCGGCGTCAGGCTTTTCGACACTTCAGTGCCGACCGCGCGCTCCTTGACCTTGTTGACGAAGTCCTTGACCACCGGCAAGGCAACATCGGCCTCGAGCAACGCCATGCGCACTTCACGCAGGGTGTCTTTGATGTTGTCCTCGGTCAGCTTGGCCTTGCCGGTGACGTTACGCAGAGTCTGCGAGAGGCGATCAGTAAGATTTTCGAACATGCGCGTTCCTTTCGGGCCCTATCGAGCCGAGGGGGTGGGCTTGCAGCAGACCGCGGATTATAACCAAGAGTCGACAGCACCGACACCGCCAGTGGTCTTTCGTGAAATGTCCTTTGTATGCCACACTCAGCGCCTTTCGGGTTTGCCTAATCAGGATTTATGCACCCTCTGTTGACCAGTCTCGCAGCTGCCGGCCTCTACCTTGGCGCCACTGCCTACCAGAGCTTCCAACTTAACCGGCGCGCCACTCCGGATAAACGTCTGCTAATTGCGCTCGGCCTGCTCGCCCTGCTCGGCCATGCGCTCAGCCTACTTCATCAGCTGCTAGGCCCGAGTGGGCTGAGCATCGATTTTTTCAGTGCCGCCAGCCTGATCTCCGCAGCCGTTATCTTGCTGACGCTGCTGGCCTGCCTGCGCATACCCGTGGAAAATCTGCTGATACTGTTTTTTCCGCTGGGCTGCGTGACGGTCCTGCTGGCGCAATTCATGCCGGCCGGCGCCATACGTCCGATCGACGAAGAGCCGGGCATTCTCGCCCACATCCTGCTGTCGATCACGGCCTACGGCATGCTCACCATCGCCGCATTCCAGTCACTGTTGCTGCTGCTGCAGGACCATCAACTGAAACACAAGCACCCCTCCGGACTGATCAAGAATTTCCCACCCCTGCAAACCATGGAAAGCCTGCTGTTTGGCTTCCTGTGGACGGGTTGGGCACTGCTCTCGCTGTCACTGCTGTCTGGCGCGCTGTTTCTCGAGGACCTGTTTGCCCAGCATCTGGTGCACAAAACCATCCTGTCCTGCTTCGCCTGGGTGGTTTTTGCCGTACTGCTCTGGGGCCGCTATCAGCTCGGCTGGCGCGGCCACAAGGCTATCCGCTGGACCCTGGCAGGCTTTTGCCTGCTGATGCTGGCCTACTTCGGCAGCAAGCTGGTCCGCGAATTCATCCTGCACCTCTAGGCAAATCCCCGTGAACAATGTGCCCCCTGGCTTCCTAATTGGCCTGCTGATATTCCTGCTCGCCTGCTCGGCGTTTTTCTCCAGTTCGGAAACCAGCCTACTCAGCCTCAACCGCTACCGCCTGCGCCATCTCGCCAAGCAAGGTCATCGCGGCGCCAAGCGCGTCAGCGCTCTGCTGAGCCGCCCGGACCGACTGCTTGGCACCATCCTGATCGGCAACAACTTCGTCAACATCCTCGCCTCCTCCATCGCCACGGTCCTGGCCATCCAGCTCTGGGGCGAGGCCGGCATCGCCATTGCCACCATCGGCCTGACCCTGGCGCTGTTGATTTTCGGTGAAATCACCCCGAAAACCCTGGCGGCCCTGCGCCCGGAAATAGTCGCCTACCCCTTCAGCCTGCCGCTGATGCTGCTGCTCAAACTGTTCTATCCCCTGGTTGTCGTGCTGAACTGGATCAGCAACGGCCTGCTCAAGCTGCTGGGCGTCGACCCTGCCAGCAAAACCAGCGACAGCCTGACCACCGAAGAGTTACGCAGCGTGGTGGGCGAGTCCGGTCACGAACTGCCGAAGAACCGCCAGGACATGCTGCTTGGCATTCTCGATCTGGAAAAGGTCACGGTAGACGACATCATGGTGCCGCGTAACGACGTCACCGGCATCAATCTGGAAGATGACATCGAAACCATTATTGGCCAGCTACGCACCACCACCCACACTCGGCTGCCGGTGTTCCGCACTGACATCAACCAAGTCGAGGGCGTAGTGCACATGCGCCAGATCGCTCGCCTGCTGACCCACAACCAACTGACCAAAGACAGCCTGCTCGCGACCTGCAGCGAGCCTTACTTCATTCCGGAAAATACCCCGTTATCGACCCAGCTGATCAACTTCCAGAAACACAAGCACCGCATCGGCATCGTCGTCGACGAATATGGCGATGTGATCGGCATTGTCAGCCTGGAAGACATTCTCGAAGAGATTGTCGGTGACTTCAGCAACCAGAACGCCCTGCGCAGCCCGGACATTCACCCCCAGGAAGACGGGACACTGGTGATAGACGGCGCTGCCTACATTCGCGAAGTGAATAAGAGCCTCGACTGGCACCTCCCCTGCGATGGGCCGAAGACCCTCAACGGCCTGATCACCGAAGCGCTGGAAACCATTCCAGACAGTGCCGTGTGCCTGAAGATAGGGCCTTACCGCCTGGAAATCCTGCAGTCCTCGGAAAACCGCGTGAAAAGCGTACGGGTCTGGCAGTCCGCCCCTAAAGCGCAGCCGGAGCCGGAACAGGAATCGGCGGCAGACTAAGCTCCGCCGCCAGGCTCTGCGCCCAGACGCGGTAACCCAGGCTCGATGGGTGAAAACCATCGAGCGCCAGGTACTCCGCGGAAAACTGCAGACTCAACGGGTAATACCCAGCGCCTGAATGCTCCGCGATGCGTCGCAAGCGCACATCCAGCAGCGCCGCTCGCACCCCCAGCAGACGTCGCAGCAACCAGGGCAACGCAGTGAAATGCTGTAACGGCGGCACGCCGCAAAACGCCACCCGGGCGCCACGCGCGGCCAACTCATCGGCCATTAGCGCCAGTGACGATTGCCAACGCCGCATCGAGGTGAGAGCGGTGGTGTCGTTGACTCCGAATACCAACAGCGCAAGGTCTACCCGCTCATCCAGCACCTGCGGCAGCAGACGCTCACAGGCCTGGGTGACGCTAATACCGTTCTCGCCGCAGGCACGCCACTGCACAGGCCGGCCATGACGCGCGGCCAAGGCCTGTGCCAAACGTCCAACCAGGGCATGCTGCAGACAGCCGGCACCGACACCGACGACCGTCGACTCGCCTAACAGCAGCAAGCGCAGGGGCTCGCCGGGCAAGTCGGCACCCACCACACCACAGCGAGGGCCTGCGGCTGGCACCAAGCGCAACGCAGTGCACCGCGTGAGAATTGCCAAGGGCACTGCCAGCGGCAATAACGGCAGCGCCGCCAACCACCAGAGCAACCCGCGCCAATGCCTCACAACTCGATGCTGACCGCCTGCGCCACGCGGGCTGCCTTGGCACGCGCAGCTTGCAGCGACTCATCGCGAGCCAACGCCACCCCCATGCGGCGCTGCCCGCTGACCTCCGGCTTACCGAACAGGCGCAACGCGGTATCCGGCTCGACCAATGCCGCGCCCAGGTTGGCAAAACTGACCTGGCGCGACTCACCCTCAGCCAGCAACACCGCCGAGGCCGACGGGCCCAGCTGGCGGATCGCCGGAATCGGCAGGCCGAGGATGGCCCGCGCATGCAAGGCGAACTCGGACATATCCTGGGAAATCAGGGTGACCAGACCGGTGTCATGCGGACGCGGGGAGATTTCGCAGAACCACACCTGATCGCCCTTTACGAACAACTCGACGCCAAACAGCCCGCGACCGCCCAGCGAGTCCGTCACGGCCAAAGCAATGCGCTCGGCCTCGGCCTGGGCCTTTGCGCTCATCGGCTGCGGCTGCCAGGACTCCTGATAATCGCCCTTGACCTGACGATGCCCGACTGGTGCGCAGAACGTGGTGCCGCCGGCGTGACGCACAGTCAGCAGTGCGATCTCGTAGTCGAAATCGATGAAGCCCTCGACGATGACCCGGCCCTTGCCAGCACGCCCGCCAGCCTGCGCATAATCCCAGGCCGCCTGCAGATCATCCAGACTCTTCAACAACGACTGCCCCTTGCCGGATGAACTCATGACCGGCTTGATCAGACAGGGAAAGCCCAACGCCTCCACCGCCGCGCGACAGGCTTCGAATGAGTCGGCAAATTGGTAAGGAGAGGTCGGCACGCCCAGCTCTTCGGCCGCCAGACGGCGAATACCCTCACGGTTCATGGTCAGCTGCGCGGCGCGCGCGCTGGGAATGACGGTAAAGCCCTCGTTTTCCAACGCCAGCAGGGTCGCCGTGGCGATCGCCTCGATCTCCGGGACGATGTAATGCGGCTGTTCCAGTTCAATCACCGAGCGCAGCGCGGCATCGTCGAGCATATTGATCACATGGCTACGATGCGCCACTTGCATGGCCGGCGCATTGGCGTAGCGATCCACCGCAATCACCTCGACACCGAGGCGCTGCAGCTCGATCACCACTTCTTTGCCAAGCTCGCCAGACCCACAGAGCAAGACTCGAGTTGCGCTTGGCGACAGCGGGGTTCCGATACGGGGCATAACAGGTCCTTAAGGCAACGGGGGTATAGGGAAATAAGGAAATAGGGACAAGTTCTCGCGCTACAACAACGCACCACTGGCCCTGGCACGCTCATGGCACAACAACAGCACCTGACGGCGCTCGGCGTTGTCCATACGGCTCCAGCGAGTAATCTCGGCGACGCTGCGCTGACAGCCAATGCAAATGTCATCTTCACCCAATGCACAGACCTGTACGCAAGGCGAGGCGACCGGGCGTTCGGCGTCCATCAATCGCCCTGCTCGAGCAGGTCACGTGCATAACGCTGGGCGTTATGCACGTAGTGCGCGGCGCTGGCTTCGAGCATCTGCTTCTGCGCATCGGTCAGCTCACGCACCACCTTGCCCGGCGAGCCCACCACCAGCGAGCCGTCGGGAATTTCCTTGCCTTCGGCTATCAGGGTATTGGCGCCGATGATGCAGTATTTACCGATTTTGGCCCCATTGAGCACCACGGCATTGATCCCGATCAGACTGTAATCGCCCACCGAACAGCCGTGCAGCATGGCGTTATGGCCAATGGTCACACCCCGGCCAACGGATAGCGGAAAGCCCATATCGGTGTGCATCACCGTGCCGTCCTGCACGTTGCTCTGCTCGCCGATGTGAATCAGCTCGTTATCGCCGCGCAGCACGGCGTTGAACCAGACACTGGCACCCGACTCCAGCTTGACCTTGCCGACCAGCGTGGCATTCGGTGCCACCCAGCTCTGCGGGTGGGCTTCGACGTGCGATTGTCCCAGGCGATACTTCATGGCTGCGCTCCCATCCTAAGCATCAATTCAGGTTGATGAAATGTTCCGGCGGCTGATGCAAAGCGATGCCGGCGTCGTACACCAGGTTGACCAGCTCCACCAGCATGATTGCCGTCAGCCCCCAGATCTTGTATTCGCCATAGCGATAACTTGGCACGTACCAACTGCGCCCGAGGTAGTCGATGCGATGGGTCATTTCACGAGGGTCGCTGCGGAAAAATGCCAGCGGCACCGAAAATACCGCGGCGATCTCGTCATCGTTGGCCTGGTACTCGACGTAGTCCGGCACCAGCCCGACATAAGGCGTGACCTGAATGCCATGGCGCGACACCAGGGAGCTCAGCGGCCCGATCACCTCGACCAACCCCGGAGGCAGACCGATTTCCTCTTCCGCCTCACGCAGCGCGGTGCGCATCAGATCCGCATCTTCCGGGTCGCGCCGCCCACCGGGAAACGCCACCTCACCGCCGTGGGTAGACAGGCCGCTGGCACGCAAGGTCAGCACCACTTCCGGCTCATCGTTGCGGGTGATCGGGACCAGCACCGCCGCTTCTGGAAAGCTGTGGTCGGTCTCCAGTAGACGCGGGCTGTAGCCACGCACGCGTTGGAGTAACTCGTCGAGCATGGGCACTCTCGGTGTTTTTTATGTTCCGGATGATGGCACGAAAGCGCCGACAGGCCCAAGCCCCGCACCGCCAACAAGCAATAATCAGGCTACCCATCAAGCGCCCATCGCTCTTGCCGCTCTACCCCAGCGCGCGCCAAGATAAGCCATGCACCAAGAGGATTCGGCATGAAGTTCTGTAGCCACTGCGGCAGCCCAGTCACCCAGCGCATTCCCGAAGGCGATAATCGCCTGCGCTTCGTGTGCGGCCAATGCCACACCATTCATTACCAGAACCCTCGGATCGTCGCCGGCTGCCTGCCGGTATGGAATGAGCAGGTTCTATTGTGTCGGCGCGCGATCGAACCGCGCAGAGGCTACTGGACCCTGCCAGCCGGCTTTATGGAAAACGGCGAAACACTGGAACAAGCCGCCGCCCGGGAAACCCAAGAGGAAGCCTGTGCACGCGTTCGCGACCTGACCCTGTACACCCTGTTCGACCTGCCACACATCAATCAGGTGTATATGTTCTTCCGCGCCGAATTGGTCGATCTGGATTTCGCCGTCGGTGAGGAAAGTCTCGAAGTACAGCTATTTCACGAGCATGACATCCCTTGGTCCGAGCTGGCTTTCCCGACTATTGGGCGTACTTTAGAATGCTATTTCAACGACCGGCAACGGCAGGTCTATCCAGTACGTAACGAGCCGCTCGATGCACTGCGCGCGCACTACAGAAAAACAGTTTGATCCTTGGGATATCGCTCCGATGCGCTGGTTACTCGCCCTACTCTGCTTGCCCATGACGCTCGCGGCCTATGCCAACACTAACGCCACAACCACAGCCGAGGCGCTAAACGTCGACAAGGTGCTGGTGGTCAAATCCGAGCGCAAGCTGCACCTGATCAGTCGTGGCCAACCCTTCAAGTCCTACCGCATCTCCCTCGGCAAACAACCGACCGGCGCTAAACAACGCGAGGGCGATCGCCGCACCCCTGAAGGCCTCTACTGGATTGACTGGCGCAAAACCAGTGAAAATTATCAGCTGTCCCTGCACATCTCCTACCCGAACGCCCGCGACCAGGCCAAGGCGCGCGACAACGGCGTATCGCCCGGCGGCATGATCATGATTCACGGCACGCCGGTGGACGAGGAGTACCCGGAGTGGTTCTTCCACACCCTGGACTGGACCGAGGGCTGTATCGCCATGCAGAACAGCGATATGCGCGAAGTCTGGAAACTGGTCAAGGACGGCACCCTGATCGAGATTCGTCCGTAGGTTGGGTGAAACCCAGCAAGCCCCCATCGCCCAGCAAAAAGGCGCTCTTCGGCGCCTTTGCGCGTACCGTGACTGCTAGAACTGAATATCCGACAAACGCCATACATCGAATGCCGGCGTTTCATAGGGATGGGTGCTCTTCAGCGCCTTGACCGCCTCATGAATCAATTCATCGGCGACCAGCAACTCAACCTTCCACTCCGCCACCCGCTCGATCGTGCCGACCTGCCCGAGAAACGGCCGACTGCCTTGCAGCGGCCGGAACTGGCCCTGCCCTAGAACCTGCCAGCAGCAACTGTCATAGCCACCAAGCCGGCCACCACCGACGGCAAACACTGCCGCTTTAACCGCCTCCAGGTGACTCTCCGGAACATAGAAACACAGCTTGTACATCGATATCTCCACAAGCAGGTCAGCTTGAAAACAGCAAAATAATGACGCCAACGAATAATGGCACTTTGCCTTACTTTCAGACAGCGACATTCATCACAGGTCAAAACTTCGACTGACCAGCCGCCTGTGCGTTCAATCGGCGCATCACTCACACACACCAATAACCGCTAACGACCCAAGCAGAAGCGCTGCCACTTGGCTTTCAAAGAGCACGCCGTAGCGGCATGACTGCCATCGCACTAGGGCAGCCGAGTCGAGCCGGCGCAACGGCAGCGCAGCAACCACTGCTCACGCGCAGGCTGCTGGCACACGCCAGACGGTATTCGGCAGGACAATCGGGAAGCCTGGGCGAGCGCCCACAGCGGCACAACGACAAGCAGTCGCCAGGTTTGACCCGGCGAACCTCGGGGAGAATCGGCGCGCACTCATCGAACATGAGCGCGCGCCGCGAGGATCAATCCACCCACACGCGGGCGTTACGGAACATGCGCAGCCAGCCGGCATCTTCCTGCCACTCCTCGGGGCGCCAGGAG
>JBFKAF010000044.1:0-12709 GCA_041621735.1 Pseudomonas sp. | reverse complement strand
GTGACGAAATCACCGACGATGAGTTCGAGTCGCTGCTCGACCAGTTGCACGGCAAGGGACAATTCGCCCCGCCGGCAGCCACGGAGCCGAAGCCGGTCGTCGCGGAGTCAAGCGCTGCCGGTGGCGATAACATCACCGATGACGAGTTCGAGTCATTGCTCGATCAGTTGCACGGCAAGGGCAAGTTCTCCGAGCCGGCAGCGGTCAATACGCCCGCAGTGCCTGCCCCGGCTAAAGCCGCGGCGCCGGCCAAACCTATCGCCAAGCCCGCGGCGAAAGCCGAGCCTGCGAAGGCGCCCGCCGCGGCCGCTGCCGTGGCCGAAAAAGCCACGCCGGCCAGCGAGGCGGAAACCACGGTGAGGGTCGATACCGCCCGCCTGGACGAGATCATGAACATGGTCGGCGAGCTGGTGCTGGTGCGTAACCGCCTGGTGCGCCTGGGTTCCAATAGCGGCGACGAGGCGATGTCCAAGGCCGTGTCCAACCTCGATGTGGTCACCGCCGACCTGCAAACGGCGGTGATGAAAACCCGCATGCAGCCAATCAAGAAGGTGTTCGGGCGCTTCCCGCGTCTGGTGCGCGATTTGGCGCGCAACCTGAAGAAAGAGATCAACCTGGAACTGGTGGGCGAGGAAACCGATCTCGACAAGAACCTGGTCGAGGCGTTGGCCGACCCGCTGGTGCACTTGGTGCGCAACGCCGTGGACCACGGTATCGAGACTCCCGAAGAGCGTGAAGCCAGTGGCAAGCCGCGTGGCGGCAAGGTAGTGCTGTCGGCGGAACAGGAAGGCGATCACATCCTGCTGTCGATCACCGATGACGGCAAAGGCATGGATGCCGATGTACTGCGTGCCAAGGCCGTGGAAAAGGGCTTGCTGGAGAAGGATGCGGCCGACCGACTCAACGAGTTCGAGTGCTACAACCTGATCTTCGCCCCGGGCTTCTCCACCAAGACCGAGATTTCCGACGTGTCCGGTCGTGGCGTCGGCATGGACGTGGTGAAGACCAAGATTTCCCAGCTCAACGGCACGGTCAACGTGTTCTCGGTCAAGGGCCAGGGCTCGAAGATCATCATCAAGGTGCCGCTGACCCTGGCGATCATGCCGACCCTGATGGTGATGCTGGCCAACCAGGCCTTCGCCTTCCCACTGGTCAACGTCAACGAAATCTTCCACCTCGATCTGTCGCGTACCAACGTTGTCGATGGGCAGGAGGTGGTGATAGTGCGCGACAAGGCGCTGCCGTTGTTCTATCTCAAGCGCTGGTTGGTGCGTAATGCCGCCCATGAAGAGCAGGGCGAGGGTCATGTAGTGATTCTTACCGTGGGCAGCCAGCGCATCGGCTTCGTCGTCGACCAGCTGGTCGGTCAGGAAGAAGTGGTGATCAAACCCTTGGGCAAGATGCTGCAAGGCACTCCGGGCATGTCTGGCGCTACCATCACCGGCGATGGACGTATCGCCCTGATTCTCGACGTGCCGAGCATGCTTAAGCGATACGCGCGGCGCATTTGATTGTTTGCGGCGCGGGTAACGCTCGCGTCGCTTAGGAGTGGTTATGGCTGTAAAGGTGTTGGTGGTGGACGATTCCGGCTTCTTTCGTCGGCGCGTTTCGGAAATATTGTCTGCCGACCCGAATATTCAAGTGGTCGGTACTGCCACTAACGGCCGTGAAGCCATCGATCAAGCCCTGGCGCTAAGGCCTGACGTGATCACCATGGACTACGAGATGCCAATGATGGACGGCATCACCGCGGTGCGAAACATCATGCAGCGCTGCCCGACTCCGGTGTTGATGTTCTCCTCGCTTACCCACGAAGGTGCCCGCGTTACCCTGGATGCGCTGGACGCCGGTGCGGTGGATTTTCTGCCGAAGAACTTCGAAGACATCTCGCGCAATCCGGAGAAGGTCAAGCAGTTGTTGTGCGAGAAGGTACACAGCATCGCGCGCAGTAATCGGCGCGGCATTGGTACGGCGCCGCTGCCGTCGGCCACCAGCAGTGCGCTAAAAAAAACACCGACGCCGACTAGTTCGCCGGCGCGCCCAATCATAGCGCCAGCCCCTGCCAGCAGTTCTCCGGCGACGAGCTCGTCAGCGCCCAAGCGTAAAAATTACAAGCTGGTAGCCATAGGTACTTCCACCGGCGGCCCAGTCGCCTTACAGCGCGTGCTGACGCAACTGCCGGCCAATTTCTCGACACCGATCGTGCTGATTCAGCATATGCCGGCGGCCTTTACCAAGGCTTTTGCCGAGCGCCTGGACAAGCTCTGCCGGATCAATGTGAAAGAAGCCGAGGATGGCGATGTGCTGCGTCCTGGTCTGGCGCTGCTGGCGCCTGGCGGCAAACAGATGATGGTCGATAGTCGCGGCGCGGTCAGAATTCTGCCAGGCGATGAGCGGCTGAACTACAAACCCTGTGTCGACATCACCTTCGGTTCGGCGGCCAAGTCCTATCACGACAAGGTGCTGGCAGTGGTGCTCACCGGCATGGGCGCCGATGGCCGCGAGGGCGCACGTCTGCTCAAGCAGGGCGGCAGCCAGGTGTGGGCGCAGGACGAGGCCAGTTGTGTGATTTATGGCATGCCGATGGCGGTGGTCAAAGCCAATCTGGCGGATGCGGTGTATGGGCTCGATGACATTGGCCGACACATTGTCGAGACTTGCCTCTGATGGATGTGCTGAGCCTGATTGGGGTCATCCTGGCATTTGTCGCCATCCTCGGCGGCAACTACCTGGAGGGCGGTCACGTCGGGGCGCTGCTCAATGGCCCGGCGGCATTGATCGTGATCGGCGGCACCTTGGGCGCCGCCTTTCTCCAGGCTCCGATCAGCGTATTCAAACGTTCGCTGGTGATCTTGCGCTGGATATTGCTGCCGCCGCGTATCGATTTGGCCGGCGGCATCAATCGTGTCGTCGGCTGGAGCATGACCGCGCGCAAGGAAGGCCTGCTCGGGCTGGAGGCGGTGGCCGATGCCGAGTTCGATCCCTATGCCCGTAAAGGCTTGCAGTTGCTGGTTGATGGTGCGGAGCCAGAGGCCATTCGGAGCATTCTTGAGGTCGATCTCTACACCCAGGAAGGGCGCGATATTCAGGCTGCCAAGGTATTCGAAAGCATGGGCGGCTATGCGCCGACCATTGGCATCATCGGTGCGGTGATGGGCCTGATCCATGTGATGGGCAACCTGGCCGACCCTAGCAAGCTTGGCAGTGGTATCGCCGTGGCCTTTGTCGCCACTATTTATGGCGTCGGTTTCGCCAACCTGCTGCTGCTGCCGATTGGCAACAAACTCAAGGCCATAGCTCTGCGTCAGTCGCGTTATCGCGAAATGCTGCTGGAGGGCGTGCTGTCTATCGCCGAAGGTGAAAATCCGCGCTCCATAGAGCTGAAACTGCAAGGTTTCATGGACTGATGGAGTGAGTCATGGCCCGTCGACGTCACCACGAAGAGCATGAGAATCACGAGCGCTGGCTGGTGTCCTACGCGGATTTCATTACCTTGCTGTTCGCCTTTTTCGTCGTGATGTATTCGATTTCTTCAGTCAACGAAGGCAAGTACAAGGTCCTCTCAGACACCCTGACCGGGGTGTTCAGCCAGCCGGACCGTTCGATCAAGCCGATTCCCGTCGGCGAAGAGAAGCCACAGACTTCCGCACCGGATAAGCCGATGGTCGATGAGGATCTCAGCCAGACTGCCGCGGACTCCCTGCAAAGCATCGCCGATAGCGTGCGCGCAGCTTTCGGCGAGCTGATTCAGGCGGACCAGCTCAAGGTGCGCGGGAACGAGCTGTGGGTCGAGATCGAACTCAGTTCCAGCCTATTGTTTCCCAGTGGCGATGCAGTGCCGAACAACGCCGCGTTCGACCTGATTGAAAAGATCGCCAGAATACTGGCGCCGTACGAAAACCCGGTGCATGTGGAAGGCTTTACCGATAATTTGCCGATCCAAACCTCGCAGTTTCCGAGCAATTGGGAGCTGTCGGCGGCTCGGGCGGCGAGCATTGTGCGCATGCTGGCCATGGATGGTGTCAATCCCGGACGTTTGGCCTCGGTAGGTTATGGTGAGTTTCAGCCGGTGGCGGACAATGACTCGATCGCCGGACGGGCGCGAAACCGTCGGGTAGTGTTGGTGGTCTCGCGCAATCTCGATGTACGCCGCAGTGTCAGCGGTGTCGGCAGCGCCAATGCTCGGCCCGATAGTGCGTTGCGGCGTGCTGGCACGCAATCTGCACCAGCGCCTGCAGCGCAGGTCCCGCAAGCGGGTGCCGTCAATCCCCCGTCGCCAAGCCCTGTGAGGGTGGCGCCCGTTCTCGGTCAGGTCGAACCTGTGCCGGGAGGATGAACAAGATGAGAGTCTGGGCAGTAGCCAATCAAAAAGGTGGTGTCGGTAAGACCACCACCTCCATCGCCTTAGCCGGCCTGTTGGCCGAGTCGGGCAAGCGCGTGGTCGTGGTCGATCTCGATCCCCATGGATCGATGACCAGTTACTTCGGCCATGATCCGGATGCGCTGGAGCGCAGCAGCTTCGACCTGTTCCTGCATCAGGGCAACGTGCCCCAGGGCTTGCCGCAGCAGCTATTGCTGCCCACCAGCCACGAGCGCATTGCCCTGTTGCCGTCGAGCACGGCGCTGGCCACGTTGGAGCGACAATCCCCAGGGCAGAGCGGTTTGGGCTTGGTGATCGCCAAGAGCCTGGCGCAACTGTGGGAGCACTTCGATCATGCGGTGATCGATAGCCCACCGTTGTTGGGGGTGCTGATGGTCAACGCCTTGGCGGCCAGTCAGCAATTGGTGATTCCGGTGCAGACCGAGTTCCTGGCAGTCAAGGGCCTCGAGCGCATGGTCAGTACCTTGGCGATGATCAATCGTTCGCGTAAACAGGCGTTGCCCTACACCATTGTGCCGACCCTGTTCGATCGTCGTACCCAGGCTTCCATGAGCACCCTGCGCACGTTGCGCAAGAGTTATCTCGACCACCTGTGGCCAGCCTATATTCCGATCGATACGCGTCTGCGCGATGCCAGCAGGGCGGGATTGACGCCCTCGCAGTTTGATTCGAACAGTCGGGGTGTGCTCGCCTATCGTGCGCTGCTTAAGCATCTGATCGCCCAACAGGCGGCGGCGCAGGTGGCTTGAAATGACCGACAACGCTGAACAGAATGGCTCAAGTCTGCCGCAGCTACGGCCGATAGGCTTTACAGGTTATTTTTGCGGATTCTATCTATGAGCCGTTCCGTCGCTACCGCCACTCGCCCCCAGCTGGCCTTGCAATCCTATCTGGATAGCTTGCTGCAGGAAGCTGCCCTCGAATTAGCCGATAGCACCAGCCTGGATGAGTTCGAGGCTGCGGTGCTGGAGGAGAAGGTGCGTGACGCCCGGCAGGTATCCGTGGCGCCGCAGCAGCCGGAGATGTTGGCGGTGGCCGCAATGCCGTTGCCCGAGCCTGAGGCTCCACCGGTGTTGATAGAGCCGCTGGCTGAGGTGCATCTAGTTGCGCCGCAGGCCAACCTGACAGCCAAACTGAATCTCGGTGGTCGTCCGGAGTGGGCACAAGAGCCGTTCGAATGCCTGCTCTTCGATGTCGCGGGCCTGACCCTGGCCGTACCGCTGGTCTGCCTTGGCTCGATTTATCCACTCGCCGAAGAGGAGCTGACGCCGCTGTTCGGCCAGCCGGACTGGTTTCTCGGCATACTGCCGTGCCAGGCTGGCAACCTGAAGGTTCTGGATACCGCGCGCTGGGTCATGCCCGACCGCTACCGCGATGACTTTCGCCAGGGCCTGCAGTATGTGATTTCCGTTGAGGGCTATGAGTGGGGACTGGCGGTGCATCAAGTCAGCCGTTCGATTCGTCTGGACCCAGATGAGGTCAAGTGGCGTAGTCTGCGCACTCAGCGGCCTTGGCTGGCCGGCACGGTGATTGAGCACATGTGCGCACTGCTGGATGTAGCCGCGTTGGCCGAGTTGATCGCCAGCGGTGCGGCCAAACGTATGGTTAACGGCCAGATACATTGAGCTTGGCTTATTGGTGCTGTGAGAATGGCGCCGAAACACTAGTACCGACAGCGGGGCTACAACCCGCGCACGCCGCCGTAAGCGGTTTATGACGAGGTAGGGACATGAATAAAAGTTCTGCACAGGGTGCCGATGATCCCATTCTGCAGTGGGTGACCTTCCGCCTGGACAATGAGAGCTATGGCATCAATGTGATGCAGGTTCAGGAAGTGCTGCGCTACACCGAGATCGCTCCGGTACCGGGCGCACCGAGTTATGTGCTGGGTATCATCAACCTGCGTGGCAACGTGGTGACGGTGATTGACACGCGCCAGCGCTTTGGTCTGGACTCCGCGGAAGTGACCGACAATTCGCGGATCGTGATCATCGAGGCGGATAAGCAGGTGGTCGGCATCCTGGTCGATAGCGTGGCTGAAGTGGTCTACCTGCGTCAGTCCGAAGTGGAAACCGCGCCGAATGTCGGCAACGACGAGTCGGCCAAGTTCATCCAGGGAGTGTGCAACAAGAATGGCGAGTTGCTGATTCTGGTTGAGCTGGACAAGATGATGAGTGAAGAAGAGTGGTCTGAGCTGGAGAGCATCTGATCCATGCTTGAAATCGCGCTGATCGTGCTTGCGCTGCTGTGTCTGGGGCTGGTGGGCACTTGTGTCTGGTTGGCCGCGCAGCAGCGGCATGCCGCGCAGTTGCAGCTTGAGCGTGGCGCGGAACGCGATCGGCGGATCAGTGAGTTGAGCAAGCGCCTGGATGCTTACTTGGCCGGGAGTGTGCGCATGGGCGAAGAGCTGCATGAGCTGCGCCGCATTGTGGCGCCATTGCCTGACAAACTCAGCCAGATCGAACAACGTGACCCCAGCAATTTGTCATTTACCCAGGCGGCACGCTTGGTCGGGCTGGGGGCCAGCGTCGATGACTTGACCCAGTCCTGCGGGTTGAGCAAGGCCGAAGCGGAGTTGGTCAGTAAGCTGCATCAACCCAAACGGCAGTGATGATGTGTTTCCCCCTGGGCGATTCAGCTCCCTGTCGCCTGTCGATCTTTAGTGCCGACGGTTCTTAGTCTGCACCCATCTTTGGCAATTCGTTCCTAGTCATAAGCCGAGTGCTACCTAAGCTAAATGCAGGGGTGTATGACCGAGGGCATTTGGCATGCGTGGTCTGATCGTTCTGCTGTTGTGCGGGGTTGTCTGGCTACCGTTGACGCACGGCCAAGAGGCACCCCTGCGCGTCGACGGCGCGATCACTATCAACGCCTGGCAGGCCAAGCGCCTGTATGACTATGGGGTGCTGTTCATCGATGTGAGGCCCTCGCGAGAGTGGGGCTGGGGGCATGTGCGCGGTGCCGTGCATCTGGATCTGGCCGACCGTTTCGGTGCCTTGGCCCTGTCGCACTGGCCGCGGCAAGTGCCGCTGGTGATCTATTGCGACAGCGATGTCTGTCTGCGCAGTGCCCTGGCCGCGCACTTGGCCGTGAGCTGGGGCTACCGGCAGGTATTTTATTTCCGCGGTGGTTATTTCGCCTGGCAACTGCTCGATTATCCCTTGGGTAAAGGGGCGGGCGGTGAGGTCGTAGCCCTTAATCCAGAGGAGGGTTAAGACCGAGCAGTGGCGGGGTGATGTCGCTTTCTTGCGCGAAGCCAGGTGGACTCTTGCCCTGCAGATACCAGGCGAAGGCGATGATTTCGGCAATACAGCGATACAACTGTTCGG
The DNA here is from genome assembly GCA_041621735.1 of Pseudomonas sp. GTDB lineage: Bacteria > Pseudomonadota > Gammaproteobacteria > Pseudomonadales > Pseudomonadaceae > Aquipseudomonas. The sequence continues at coordinate 4,999 of JBFKAF010000044.1, read as the reverse complement.
GAATCGCCTCACCCAGCTCCAGTCGCGCCAACAGGCGCACCAGCTCGGCGTTTTCATAAATCGGTACTTCGTACTCGCGGGCGATCGCCAGAATGGCTTCTGCCAACTCATCGTCGCCCTTGGCGCTGAGGGTTGGTGCGTGCTGGCCGTCGTAGGTCAGGGCGATGGCTTGGCGCGGTGCTTGACGTTTGTTCATGCGGTTTCGTCGACCCAGCGCTGTTCCAGAGTGGTTCGTGGCCCTTGTGGTGGCGTGCCTTGATTACAGGCCAGCTCGCCGACGTGCAGGCCGGCAGCCGTAAGACGCTCGCGCAAATTGCCCAGTTCGGCGTCAATCAGGCTTGCGGTCTGGCTGCGCTCGGCCCATAGCTGGCTGGACAGGCTGCCACGGAGCAATTGCGCCTGAATGTGCAGCGGCCCCAAGGGTTCCAGTTCGAAGGCCAGCTCTACCCGCCAGAGCAGGTCTTTTTGTTCTTGCTTGGTGTTTTTTTGCGATTCTTCGCGTTGGATTTTCAGCTGTAACGGCACCAGTTCCTGTTGCTGGCGCATCGGCAGTTCCAGTTGCCAGGTGGTGAGCAGGTTGCCGTCCGGGCCAACCTGGCTCTGGCTGAGGCTGGACAATTGATGGGTCTGCAGGCGCGAGACGGCAGCGGCTGCCAGTTTCAGCAGAACCTCCAGATCCGCCTCTCCTTCCATGCCCTTGAGCAATCGCGCCGGTAGCGGGAAGGTCAGTGCCTGTTGTCGCGCGCCAGTCTGGCCAAGGCTGCCCAGAATATTGCGGGCAAACGCCGGCAATGCCTGGGCCATTATCGCGCCGGCGTTTGCCGCAGCCAGTGGCGCACTCGTCGGCAGATTCGGCAGCAGTTGGGTAATCAAGCGCAGCAGGTTGGCTTTCAGATCTGTGGGCAAGGCGCTTGTCTGGCCACTGAGCAACTTGCTTTCGAGAAATAGGCCGCTGCTTTCCAAGGCCTGGCCCACGCCCTTGGCGCTGCTCAGTTGCGTGGCATCGGGCAGCCCCCCCAGCAGTTTGTCGATACTGCCGCGCAGACTTTCCGGGAGCGCCTCCTGGCCGCGCAGGCCTTGCAAGGCAGTGAACAAGCCGCCGAGCGAACCTTGGCGACTCTGCTGAGTCGCCAGGTGCTGAGTCAGGGCCAGTTGATCCATGCGGCCGCTGAGGGGCAGGAAGTTCAGCGCCTGACTGCCTTGCACCTGGGCACTGAGCAAGCTGCCCAAGGGCAGCGGCAGCGGAGTCTCCACGGCCAGCTTGCTGCCGGCGAGCGGGGTGTTCAACAGGTTCACCAGCACCTTGTAGAGGGTCTGTTGCGACTTCGCCTGCACCAGTTGTTCACGGGCCACGACTTTGCCTTGCAGCAGCGTGCCTACGGGGAGTTGCTCAAGATCCAGGCTGTTCAGGGGTTTTTCGCCGCCGCTTAGCAGGGAGACTGCCAGGCGGTTTTCCGAGAGGGCAGTGACCGCCACTGCCATACCCTGGCTCAGTGGGCGCGGACTACTGGCTTGTAGCGTGGCCTGGCGGCCATTCTCCAGGGTCAGCTTGAGCATGATCTGGAAGCTGTTGGCCAGTTCTTTCAAGGCGACGACTTCGGCTTTTGCCGTCTCGCCGCTGCTCAGCAGGCCCTGCAGTGGCTGCAGCAGCTTCAGCGCCAGATCATTGCTCAATGCAGTGGGGCGAACACTGGGAGGCGGCGGTGGAACTGGGCGGGAGCTGCTGATTTCGCTCATGGGTGGGTTACAACCTGTCGAAAATGCTCACTGCGGGGGGCAGGGTAGGGCATGTATAATGCCGCCCCGTCCGGGTCGGCTGCGCATTCAACTTGCGTCATTATAGCGGCCAGGGCACTGCCGACTTGAACCGCTTTAGGTATGCATGCCGTGACCAGTCCCCTTCTCGAAGCCGTAGCGCTCGCTTGTGAGCGAGATTGGCGCATGCTCTTCGAGCAGCTGCAACTGCGTCTGACGGCGGGCGAAATGCTGCAAGTCTCAGGCCCTAACGGCAGCGGTAAAACCAGTCTACTCCGCTTGCTCGCCGGGTTGATGCAACCCACCGCTGGTGAAATTCGCTTGAATGGCCAGCCGTTGAACGGGCAGCGTGCCGAGCTGGCCCGTAACCTGCTGTGGATCGGCCACGCAGCGGGCATCAAGGGCCTGCTCAGTGCCGAAGAAAACCTCGCCTGGCTGTGTGCCTTGCATCGCCCAGCCGAGCGCTCGGCCATTTGGCAGGCGCTGGAGGCGGTTGGTCTGCGCGGCTTCGAAGATGTGCCGTGCCATACCCTGTCCGCCGGCCAGCAGCGCCGCGTGGCGTTGGCCCGTTTGTACCTGGAAGGGCCGTCGCTGTGGATTCTCGATGAGCCGTTCACCGCACTCGATAAGCAGGCCGTGGCCCAGTTGGAAGCGCATCTGGCGCGGCATTGCCAGCAGGGTGGCCTGGTGGTGTTGACCACCCACCACACGCTGTCGGTCAAACCAGCGGGTTACCGTGAGCTCGATTTGGGGCTGCGCGTCGCATGAGTAATGTCTTTAGCCTGCTGCTGGTCCGCGAAGCGCGCCTATTGTTCCGCCGTCCGGCCGAACTGGCCAACCCGCTGGTGTTTTTCGCCATCGTGATTGCCCTGTTCCCGCTGGCGGTGGGTCCGCAGACGCAGTTGTTACAAACCCTGTCGCCCGGTTTGATATGGGTTGCGGCGCTATTGGCCGTATTGCTCTCGCTGGACGGCTTGTTTCGCAGCGATTTCGAGGATGGCTCCCTGGAACAGTGGGTCCTTTCGCCGCACCCCCTGCCTCTTCTGGTATTGGCCAAGGTGCTGGCACACTGGCTGTTTTCCGGGTTGGCCCTGGTCCTGCTGGCACCGTTGCTGGCCTTGATGCTCGGGCTGCCAGGGCGCTGTCTGCCGGTGCTGCTGCTCTCGCTGCTGCTGGGCACGCCGGTGTTGAGCCTGCTCGGTGCCGTGGGGGCGGCGTTGACCGTCGGCCTCAAGCGCGGCGGTCTACTGCTAGCGCTGCTGATTTTGCCGCTGTATATCCCGGTGCTGATTCTCGGCAGCGGTGCGTTACAAGCCTCTCTGCAAGGATTGCCGGCGCTTGGCCACCTGTTGTGGCTGGCCAGTCTCGCCGCGTTGGCGGTGACCTTGACACCTTTCGCCATCGCCGCGGGTCTTACGATAAGCGTGGCTGAGTAGATAATAAGCCTGATGAGCCAGGTGGCCCCGAGCGCGGCGTCAAGCGTGCAGGGGTTAGCTGAATAACTGATGAGAGACCTGATGAACTGGACGTGGTTTCACAAGCTGGGCTCGCCCAAGTGGTTTTACCAGATCAGCGGCCGTTGGTTGCCCTGGTTGGCCATCGCCGCCGGGCTGTTGTTGACCGTGGGTCTGGTCTGGGGCCTGGCCTTCGCGCCTGCCGATTATCAGCAGGGCAACAGTTTCCGGATCATCTATATCCATGTGCCGGCGGCCTTTCTGGCCCAATCGATCTACGTCATGCTGGCGGTGGCCGGCGTGGTGGGCATGGTGTGGAAGATGAAAATCGCCGATGTCGCCGTACAGCAGGCCGCGCCGATTGGCGCCTGGATGACGGTGATCGCCCTGGTCACCGGGGCCATCTGGGGCAAGCCGACCTGGGGCACCTATTGGGTGTGGGATGCGCGCCTGACGTCGATGCTGATTCTGCTGTTCCTGTATTTCGGCGTGATTGCCCTGGCGCAGGCCATCAGCAATCGCGACAGCGCCGCCAAGGCCTGCGCGGTGCTGGCCATTGTCGGGGTGATCAATATTCCGATCATCAAGTACTCGGTGGAATGGTGGAATACCCTGCACCAGCCGGCCACCTTCAGTGTGATCGAGAAGCCGTCGATGCCGGTGGAGATGTGGCTGCCGCTGTTGATCATGGTGCTGGGTTTCTACTGTTTCTTCGGTGCCGTACTGCTGCTGCGCATGCGTCTCGAAGTGCTCAAGCGCGAGGCGCGCAGCAGCTGGGTGCGGGACGAAGTGACGAAAACGCTGAGCGCGGAGGTGGTGCGATGAGCTTTGCCTCTTTCGGCGAATTTCTCGCCATGGGCAACCATGGTGGCTATGTCTGGTCTGCCTACGCCATCAGTGTGGCGGTGCTGGCCATCAACGTTGCGCTGCCACTGATGGCGCGGCGACGGTATTTGCAAGAAGAGGCGCGCCGTTTGCGCCGGGAGGCTCAGCAGTGAATCCGGTGCGCAAAAAGCGTTTATTCATCGTCCTGGCGATCCTCGCCGGCTTCGGCATCGCCGTGGCCCTGGCGCTCAGCGCCTTGCAGCAGAACATCAACCTGTTCTACTCGCCGACGCAGATCGCCAATGGCGAGGCGCCGCAAGGTACGCGGATTCGCGCCGGCGGCATGGTGGAGATGGGCTCGGTGAAGCGCTCCAGCGACTCGCTGGAAACCGATTTCGTGGTCACCGACGGCGTGAAGAACGTGACCATCCGCTATAGCGGCATCCTTCCGGATCTGTTCCGTGAAGGCCAAGGCATAGTCGCCATGGGCAAGTTGGATGCGCAGGGGCTGTTGATCGCCGATGAAGTGCTGGCCAAGCACGATGAAAACTACATGCCGCCGGAGGTCATGCAGGCCCTGGAACAGAGCGGCATGAAAGCGCAGTACCAGAACGGCAAGCAGGGGGGCGCAGAATGATTCCCGAACTCGGCCATCTGGCCATGATCCTGGCCCTGTGCCTGACCCTGGTCCAGGCCACCCTGCCACTGATCGGTGCCTGGCGCGGCGACCGGCAGTGGATGAGCCTGGCGCAACCGGCGGCGTGGGGGCAGTTCGCCTTCCTGCTGTTCGCCTTTATCTGCCTGACCTATGCCTTCATGGTCGACGACTTTTCCGTTGCCTACGTGGCCAGCAATTCCAACAGCGCCTTGCCCTGGTTCTACAAGTTCAGCGCGGTGTGGGGCGCCCATGAAGGCTCGTTGCTGCTCTGGGCGTTGATCCTGGCCGGCTGGACCTTTGCCGTGTC
>JBFKAF010000043.1:0-12789 GCA_041621735.1 Pseudomonas sp. | reverse complement strand
GCGCTTGCGGTTCACTTCACCGATGCCGATATCGCAATCTTCCGGCGAGATGTTGATATCGCCCATCACCACCAGTGGTTGTTCGGGTTGGAACTGGTTGACCAGCAACTGCTGCAAGTCGGCGTAGAAGCGCTGCTTGGCCGGAAACTTGGTCGGATGGTCGCGGCTTTCACCCTGCGGGAAATAACCGTTCATGACCGTCAGCGGATTGCCCTGGGCATCGGCGAAGGTGCCGTAGATGAAGCGCCGCTGCGCGTCCTCGGCATCGCCGGGAAAGCCCTTGTGCAGCGCCAAAGGGGCCTGGCGCGAGAGCAGGGCGACGCCGTAATGACCCTTCTGGCCGTGGTAATGCACGTGGTAGCCAAGGGCGCGGATGTCCGCCTCGGGGAATTGCTCGTCGGCGACCTTGGTTTCCTGCAGGCCGATCACATCTGGCTGGTGTTTATCGATCAACGCCGCCAATTGATGCGGGCGCGCACGCAGGCCGTTGATATTGAAGGAGACGATCTTCATGGTCGGCAGGTCCTGAGCTTTCTATCTGGAGAGCCTGCGATGCTAGCCGATCCGGCGGGCAGCGGGCCAGTTATCTGGCAGGTGTGGGGATGCGGTGCTAACGTGGCGTTGGGCCCGATAAATAAAGAACAAGAGGTCACTGCGTATGCCGAACAGTCCCGCTGAAGTTCGCTTGCTCGATGGGGGGTACGCCCGCGAGGCGCGCTCGCTGCTGTACCACGCCTACCGCCATACCCCGACTTTTGCCTACTTGTTCGAAGCCGAGCGGCCGGGCTATGACCAGCGCGTGCGCGCCACGGTGCGCGAACTGGTGCAGCAGCACTTCAGCGAAGACTTGCCGGCACTCGGCCTGCTGATCGACGACCGCCTGATCGGTATGGCGCTGATTGCCCCGCCACAGCGCCGCCTGGATATCACCGAGAGCTGGGGCTGGCGCATGCGCATGCTGCTGACCGCCGGTTTTCGCTGTACCAAACGCTACCTGGCCTACCATGACGCGGTGCTCGCCTGCCTGCCGCCCGGGCCTTACCATGTGCTGCCCCTGCTGGGCATTCACCCGGAGTTCCAGGGCCAGCATTTCGGCGAGCAACTGCTCGAAGCGCTACACAACTGGTGTGCCGATGAGGCCAGCTCGCAGGGGGTGGTGCTGGATACCGGTGATGCGCACTACCTGGACTTCTACATGCGTCAGGGTTACCAGGAGGTCGGCGTCGTGGCGATCGGGCCGATCATCGAACATGTGTTCTTTCACCCTAATCCGCAGCAGGCGGTTAAAGCCAGCGCTTGATTCCAGGCACTATTGGCGGCCTGGCAAACTCAGGCTTGGCAGCTATTGCTGAGTGCCACGGGGCGCGTCGCCGATTCCCCTGGCATAGATGCTATCCGCTCTAGGATGGCGCTTGCCGCGTGGTAGCATCCCAACCTATGACCCGGCTTATCAGACTCTGCGCTGCCTGCGCGCTATTGCTACTTAGCTCGTCCGCCCTGGCCGAGGCGCGCTTGCTCGTCCGCGTCGAGCCGGCCAACAAGGCCCTGAGAGAGAACGTGGAGGGTTACGTCGGCAGCCTGGGCGAGCGCGATGCCGAGTCCTTGCAGCGCTTGCGCCGGGTGGCCGAGGCCCAGGCAGAAAAAGCCGCGCAGGCACTGGGCTACTACCAGGCGCAGATCAGCAGTGAAGTGGACGAGGCCGATCCACCCGGCTTGATCATCCGCATCATCCCCGGCGAGCCGGTACGGCTGCGCGATGTGACCCTGCGAGTCGACGGCCCGGCCGGCGAGTTGAAGGCGTTTCGTCTGCCCAAGCGCGTCCGCCTGACATCTGGCGAAGTGCTCAACCACGGTCGATACGAAGACGCCAAACGGTATATCCTCAACCAGGCCGCACGCTACGGTTTTTTCCAGGGACGCTTCACCCGGCAACGTCTGGATATCGACCCGCGTGCCGGAGTGGCAGATGTCGAGTTGATCTATGCCAGTGGCCCGCGTTATCAGCTGGGGGCGATCAGTTTTGCTGGCGACGTGCCCTTCGATGAGCAACTGTTGCAACGCATGGTGCCGTTCGCCACGGACAGCCCCTACGACTCCGAACTGATCGCCGAGCTGTACCAGGCGCTGCGCTCCAGCGGTTACTTCGAGTCGGTACGGGTCGATGCCAACCCCGCCGAGGCTGAGCAACAGCGGATTCCGGTGAAGGTGCAGCTGCACACGCGCTTACCGCGCACCATGGGACTGGGCCTGGGCTTTTCCACCGACGTAGGGCCGCGCGGCAAGGCCAACTGGATGCGGCACTGGGCCAACCCGCAAGGGCATAGCTATGGTGCGGAAGCGGAACTGTCGGCGCCGCGGCAGAACGTCGGCCTGTGGTACGACGTGCCCCTGGACCCGCCGCTGACCGATAAGCTGCGCTATGCCGGCGGCTACCAATATGAGGAGCTGGCCGATACCGACAGCCTCAGTCGTCTGCTGACTGTGGGCCCGGAGTGGCACAGCCAGTTGGAGAGTGGCTGGCAACGGGTGATTTCCCTGAAGTGGCAGCACGAGGAATACCGGCTCGGCGATGATGCGGGTCTGAGTACCTTGCTGATGCCCGGCATCAGTTATGCCTACCTGCACAGCGATAACCCACTCGATCCCAGCCAGGGCTATCGCCTGCAGTTCGACCTGGCGGTGGCCAAGGAAGGACTGCTCTCGGACGCCAATGTGCTGCACGGCAACGTCTTGCTCAAGGGCCTGACCACGCTGGCACAGAAGCACCGCTTTCTCGGCCGCGTACAGTTCGGCGGCACCGAGTCCAATGGTTTCGCTGCGGTGCCGCCGTCCCTGCGTTTCTTCGCCGGTGGCGATCAGACCGTGCGCGGTTACGACTATCAGAGTCTGTCGCCGGAAAATTCCGACGGCGACAAGATCGGTGGGCGCTACCTGTTTGCCGCCAGCGCCGAGTATCAATACAGCTTGGCCGAACGCTGGCGGGTGGCGAGCTTTATCGACCAGGGCAACGCGTTCAATTCCCTCGATTTCGCCAGCCTGAAAAGCGCGGTCGGCATTGGTCTGCGCTGGGTTTCACCGGTCGGCCCGCTGCGCCTGGATCTGGCCCATCCGCTGGACGACCAGGGCGGCGTACGCCTGCACTTTTCCATGGGGCCGGAGCTGTGAAGCGGGTGCTGAAACCTAGCCTATTGGGCCTGCTCGGCGGCGTTTTGCTGCTTGTGCTGTGCCTGACGCTGTTACTCGGCAGCACGGCTGGTAGCCGCTGGACCTTGGCGCGGGTGCCGGGCTTGCAGGTGGAGAATTTCAGCGGGCGGCTGGCTGGGCAGTGGTCGGCTGAGCGACTGACCTGGCAGCAGGGCGCCGACCGGGTGGAAGTCAGTGCGGCCGAGTTTGCCTGGTCGCCGTACTGCCTGCTGCGTCTGACCCTGTGCATCGAGCGGTTGCATGCCGGACAGGTCGGCCTCACTTTGGCACCCAGCGGCGACGACAACGACCAGCCACTGAGCTTGCCGGAGTTGCACCTGCCATTGGCCTTGCGCCTGGGCGAGGTGCGTATCGGCAGCGTGCTGCTGGATGGCGAGGAACAGCTGCGAGGCCTGCAATTGGCCGCGCAATGGCGTGCGGATGGCCTGCAGATCGACCGCCTTATCCTGCAGCGTGGCGATCTGGCGCTGGACCTGCACGGCCGACTAGAGCCGCGCGGCGACTGGCCGCTGAGTGCCGAAGGCAGCCTGCGCCTGCCCGCGCCCGCTCAACAACCCTGGCAGCTGGCCATGCAGGTCAGTGGCGAACTGCTCAACAGCCTGCAGCTGATCGCCGATAGCACGGGTTACCTGAACGGCCGGCTGACCGCCGAGGTGCAACCCTTGGCCGAGCATCTACCAGCCCGTGCGCAGTTGCTGGCCGATGGTTTCAAGGGCAGCAGCGAGCTGCCGGATACCCTGCGCCTGGATAAGCTCGAGCTCAATGCCCAGGGCGACCTGGCCCAGGGCTATCGGGTCGACGGCAGCGCCGAGCTGCCAGGGCAGGGTGGGCCCTTGGCCCTGACGTTACAGGGCCAGGTTGATGCCGACGGCGCCGAGATCGCGGCGTTGGACCTGAGCGCCAGTGCCGAGCAACGCCTGCAGCTCAGTGGCCAACTCGACTGGCGCGAGGACTTCAGCCTCGACAGCCGTTTCGACTGGCAGGATTTCCCCTGGCGCCGGCTGTATCCCACGGCCGAAGAACCACCGGTGCTGCTGCGTCGGCTCAAGGGCGAACTGGCGTATCAGAATGGCAGCTATCTGGGCCATTTCGACGCCGACCTGGAAGGCCCGGCCGGTCCCTTCAGCCTGCAGAGCCCCTTGAATGGCGACCTCAAGCAGGTGCACCTGCCCCAACTGCAGTTGCGCGCCGGTCAGGGCCAGGCCGATGGCCAGCTGAGCCTGGGCTTCGCCGACGCCTTGAGTTGGCACACGCAATTGCAGCTGAGTAACTTCGACCCGGCCTATTGGCTGGCGGAATTGCCCGGGCAGTTGGCCGGCCCGCTACGCAGCCAGGGCGAGTTCAAGAACCAGCGCCTGAGCCTGAGTGCGGATATCGATCTCAAGGGGCGTCTACGCGGCCAGCCGGCACAGTTTCAAGCCCAAGGGGCGGGTGCTGGTGAGCAGTGGACGCTGAGTCGGCTGGACCTGCGCCTGGGCGATAACCGCATTCAGGGCAATGCGACACTGTCTCAGCGCCTCGGCGGGCAGCTGCGCCTGGCCTTACCGCATCTGGGCCAGCTCTGGCCGCAGTTACAGGGGCAGCTCGACGGCCAGCTCGACCTGGCGGGAACCCTGCAAGCACCGCAAGGCCAGTTGCGCCTGCAAGGCCAGCACCTGGCGTTCGCCGAGCAACGCTTGCAGCGCCTGCGCCTCGAGGCCAGTCTCGACAGCGCGCAACGTGCGCGGATCGAGCTGAATGGCGAGGGGATCGCCCTGGGCGAGACCCAACTCGGCCAACTGACGCTAGAGGGGCAGGGTGATCAACGGCAGCAGCAGCTTGAACTCAAGTTGCAAGGCCCCTTGTTGCGCAGCAGCTTGGCCCTGGACGGTCGTCTGGATAAAGGCACCTGGCGTGGCCGCCTGAGCCGCGGCGAAGTGCAGAGCGGCGGGCAGGATTGGCGCCTGCAACAGCCGGCCAAGCTGGAGCGTCTGGCTACCGGCCAGATCAACCTGGGTGCGCACTGCTGGCGTTCGGGGCCGGCCAGCCTGTGCGGAGGGGAACAACGTCTGCAGCCTGAGCCGAAGCTGCGCTATCGCCTTAGCGATTTTCCACTCGACAGCCTGGCGCAGTGGCTGCCGAAAGACTTCGCCTGGCAGGGCCAGCTCAACGCCGAGGTGCAGCTGGACCTGCCGGCCAGTGGACCCTCTGGGCAAATCCTGCTGGATGCCGGCCGGGGTGTCTGGCGGATTCGTGAGCAGGGGCAATGGCTGGACTTCCCTTACGACAGCCTGCGCCTGAGCAGTCAGTTGCGTCCGCAGCGCATCGACACACAGTTGAACCTGCGCGGGGCGAAAATGGGTGAACTGACGCTACTGGCTCAGCTCGACCCGCGCCCGGCAGATAAGCCGCTGTCCGGCGAGTTCCGCCTGAGCGGTCTGGATCTGGCGTTGGCAAGGCCCTTCGTGCCGATGGTCGAGCAGCTCAGTGGCCAGCTCAACGGTAACGGCACCTTGTCCGGCAGCCTGCTGGCGCCGCAGGTCAACGGCCGTGTGCAACTGAGCAACGGTGAGATATCCGGCGGCGAGCTGCCAACCCAGATCGAGGACCTGCAACTGCAGGCGCTGATCGCCGGCGAGCGTCTGCAACTCAGCGGCGGCTGGCGCAGTGGCGAGCAGGGCCAAGGCAGCCTGAGCGGCGAGCTGGCCTGGAGCGAAGGATTGAACGGTGAATTGCGCCTGCGCAGTAGCCACTTGCCGGTCAATGTCGAGCCTTATGCCGACCTTGAGGTCGAACCGGATCTGCGCCTGCGCATCGCCGATGAACAGTTGTCTGTGGCCGGCAAGCTACTGATCCCCAGTGGCAAGATCGTCATCCGCGAGTTGCCGCCGTCGACGGTGAAGGTCTCCGAGGATGCGCGCATCATTGGCCGCGAACGTGTAGAACGCAGACCCACGGCGATCGCCATGGATATCGATGTCGAGGTCGGTCGGGAGCGTCTGAGCTTCAGCGGCTTCGGTTTGAAAGCCGATCTGGCGGGACGCGTGCATATCGGCGATGACCTCGACACGCGCGGTGAGCTTAACCTCAATAACGGGCGTTTCCGTGCCTATGGCCAACGCTTGACCATACGCCGCGCACGCCTGCTGTTCGCCGGGCCGATCGATCAACCCTACCTGGATGTCGAGGCGATTCGCCGGGTCGATGGGGTTACCGCCGGGCTGCGGTTGAGCGGCAATGCCGAACAGCCGAAATCCGAGGTGTTTTCCGAACCGGCGATGAGTCAGGAGCAGGCACTATCGTATCTGGTGCTCGGTCGGCCGCTGGGGCAAAGCAGTGGCGAAAGTAATCTGCTGGCCCAGGCCGCACTGTCCATGGGCTTGGCCGGCAGTTCTTCACTGACGGGAAATGTCGCAACCCGACTCGGCATTCAGGACTTTCAACTGGACAGCGAAGGCAGCGGCAGCAGTACCAGTGTGGTCGCCAGCGGCAAGCTTTCGGAACGTCTGAGTTTGCGTTATGGCGTGGGCGTGTTCGAGCCGGCCAATACCGTCGCGTTACGTTATGAGCTGAGTAAACGCCTCTACCTCGAGGCTGCCAGCGGTTTGGCCAGCTCCCTCGATATCTTTTATAAGCGTGATTTTTAATCGGAGTGAGGTGCTGTAATCGGCATAGGCGAGGCCGCTCGTCGGGTATTGTGCGGTGTTGCTAATGCCGTGAGCTTGTCCAGCTCGGACTAGATGTCCGGTCAACCGTGAATCGGCACGCATAAACATCAGAATCGTTTGTCGGTCACGACGTGACCCGTCGCCATGTCTCGATGTCAGCATAGATAGCGCTGTCTATCCGCGACGCGTCTGATCGAGCAGGGCAAGCCCCGTGCTTTAACAAGAGAAAAAGGAGCCTCAGATGGAATTCATCAGCACGCTGGTCAACCAGATCAATGGCCTCGTCTGGGGGCCGCCGATGTTGCTGCTGATTCTCGGCACCGGCCTATTCTTGATGCTGCGGTTGAAGTTCATGCCACTGACCCACATCGTCATGGGTTTTGCTTTGATGTGGCAAGGGCGCAAGAAAGGCGACGAGGAAAGTGGCGAAATCAGCCCGTTCCAGGCACTGATGACCTGCCTGGCGGCGACCGTGGGTACCGGTAATATCGCCGGTGTGGCCACCGCAATCTTCCTCGGCGGCCCCGGTGCGCTGTTCTGGATGTGGTGCACCGCCCTGGTCGGCATGGCCACCAAATACTGCGAAGTGGTGCTGGCGGTGCATTACCGCGAAAAGGATAAGCGCGGCGAGCATGTCGGCGGGCCGATGTACGCGATCAAGAACGGCCTGGGCAAGAAGTGGCTGTGGCTCGGCACCGCGTTCGCCATCTTCGGCGGCTTTGCCGGTTTCGGCATCGGCAACATGGTTCAGGTCAACAGCATGGCGCACGCCCTGGAAGCGACGTTTGCGATTCCGACCTGGGTCACCGGCGTGGTCACCATGGTTGTGGTTGGCCTGGTGGTGCTCGGCGGTATCAAGCGCATCGGCAAGGTCGCCGCAACCCTGGTGCCGTTTATGTGCCTGGCTTACATCATTGCCGCCATCGTCGTGCTGGTGGTGAATGCCGCAGCTATTCCGACGGCGTTCGAGCTGATTTTCACCCATGCCTTCAGCCCCGTTGCGGCCACTGGCGGCTTTGCCGGCGCGGCGGTGATGGCGGCGATCCGCTTCGGCGTGGCGCGGGGCATCTTCTCCAACGAAGCCGGTCTCGGCACTGCCGGTATCGCTCAAGCGGCAGGTACTACCAACAGCCCGGTGCGCTCGGGGATGATCGGCATGCTCGGCACCTTTATCGACACCCTGGTCATCTGCACCATGACCGGTCTGGCGATTATCGCCTCCGGCGTGTGGACCACGGGAGCCAGCGGTGCGGCGCTTTCGGCGGCGGCATTCGAATCGGCCATGCCTGGGCTCGGCGGTTCAATACTGACTGTCGCCCTGGTGGTGTTTGCCTTCACCACCATCCTCGGCTGGAGTTATTTCAGCGAGAAGTGCTGGGAGTTCATGGCCGGCACCAAGGTGATCCAGCCGTTCCGTATGCTCTGGGTGCTGGTCGTTCCCTTGGGTGCCATCGCTCAGCTGGATTTCGTCTGGCTGGTCGCAGACACCTTGAACGGCCTGATGGCGATCCCTAATCTGCTGTCCTTGTTGCTGCTCAGCCCGATCGTGGTGAAACTGACCCAGGTTCACTTTGCGAAGAATAATGATGTGTCGCTCGCGCGCGGTAAAAATATTTGACCTAATAGTCAGATTTTGTCACGCGCTGTGTTTTACTCACAATCCCTCCACTTTCTAGAAAGGATCAACCTCATGTCGCAAGTCACCCTCAAAGGCAGCCCGGTACAGGTCGCTGGCGAATTTCCGCAAGCCGGTCAACAGGCCCCTGCGTTCACCCTGGTCGGCGCTGGCCTGGCCGACGTCAGCCTGAACAGCCTGTCGGGCAAGCGCAAAGTGCTGAATATTTTCCCCAGCGTCGACACTCCGACCTGCGCCACCTCGGTACGTACCTTCAACGCCGGTGCCAGCAAACTGAATAACACCGTGGTGCTGTGTATTTCCGCCGACCTGCCATTCGCCCAGGCGCGTTTCTGCGGTGCCGAGGGGCTGGACAACGTGGTCAACCTGTCGACCATGCGCGGCGCCGAGTTCCTCAACAACTACGGCGTGGCCATTGCAGACGGCCCGTTGGCCGGTGTCGCGGCGCGTGCCGTGGTAGTGCTGGATGAGAACGACAAGGTGCTGCACAGCGAGCTGGTGGCCGAGATCGCTAACGAGCCGAACTACGATGCGGTCATGGCCGTACTCAAGTAAACGCCGGGCAGTATGCGAACGGCCTACCTCGGTAGGCCGTTCGCATGTCTGGGGTAGGCTAATCTCCGGGCACGCTCATCAGCGGGTCAGCTGGGCCATGGAGGAGGGCTCGTAACGCTCGCCCGCCGCTACCTGCGGTGGAAAAATGGCGCTCAAGGTGGCCAGTTCCGCCGCCGTCAGCCGAACCTCCAGCGCCGCGATATTCTCCTCCAGATAGTGACGGCGCTTGGTGCCGGGGATCGGGATCAGATCGTCGCCCTGGGCAAGCACCCAGGCCAGGGCCAGTTGCGAGGCCTTGATGCCTTTCTCCACCGCCAGCCGCTCGACCTGGGCGACCAATTGCAGGTTCTTGGCGAAGTTCGCTCCCTGAAAGCGCGGACTGCTGCGTCGGTAATCGTCCTCGGCGAAATCCTCGGGGCTTTTCAGGGCGCCGGTGAGAAAGCCCCGACCCAGCGGACTGTAGGGAACGAAGGCGATGCCCAGCTTGCGGCAGGTGGCCAATACGCCATTCTCCTCCGGGTCTCGGGTCCACAACGAGTACTCGGTCTGCACGGCACTGATCGGGTGCACGCGGTGGGCGCGTTCCAGCGTCTCGGGAGCGACTTCGCAGAGCCCCAGGTAGCGCACCTTGCCTTGTTGCACCAGTTCGGCCATGGCGCCGATGGTGTCCTCGATCGGTACATTCGGATCGATACGGTGCTGGTAGTAAAGGTCCAGATAATCGGTATTGAGGCGCTGCAAGCTGCCTTCGACGGCTTGGCGCAGGTAGTCCGGGCTGCCATTCAGACCGCGGCCCTGCGGGTCGTTGGGGTCGCGCACTATGCCGAACTTACTTGCGATCAGCGCCTGTTGGCGCTTGCCGGCCAGGGCGCGACCGAGCAGCTGTTCGTTGCTGTGCGGCCCATACATATCGGCGGTATCGAGGAAGTTGAGCCCCAGTTCCAGGGCGCGGTGCAGGGTGGCGATGGACTCCTGGTCATCGCGCCCGCCGCTATAGAAATCGCTCATGCCCATACAGCCAAGACCGATTGCCGAGATTGCCGGGCCTTGGGCCCCTAGACGACGCGTTTTCATGATTGACTCCTGTGCAGAACAGCTTATGACCTGGCTGAGTCTGATCATTGATGCTCAATGTATAAACAGCTCTAATACGCATTAACTATTCGTAAAATCACAACAATAAGGTGAGCCATGGACCGTTTACTTGCCATGCAGGTGTTCACCCGTATTGTCGAATTGGGCGCTTTCGGCAAGGCTGCGGACAGCCTGGGCCTGCCACGGGCTTCGGTGACGCTGCTGATCAAACAGCTGGAGCGGCACCTGGGCGTGCAGTTGCTGCACCGCACCACTCGCCAGGTAAGCCCGACCCTGGATGGTCATGCTTACTACGATCGTTGCCTGCGCTTGCTGAGTGACCTGGAGGAGACCGAGTCGTTCTTCTCGCAGACCCGCAACAACCCACAAGGCCGGTTACGGGTGGACCTGCCGACCTCACTGGCGGCGCGGGTGGTGATTCCCGCATTACCGGAGTTCTGCGCCCGCTACCCGCGCATCCAGCTGGAAGTGGGCGCCAGCGATCGACCGGTGGACCTGATTCGCGAGGGCGTGGATTGCGTCCTGCGCGCAGGCGAGGTGCATGACACCAGTCTGATGGCCCGGCCGCTGGCACAACTGCCGCAAATCACCTGCGCCAGTTCCGCTTATCTGCAGCGGCATGGCACACCACAGAGCATTGCCGAACTGCAGGACCACCTCGCGGTTAACTACCTGTCAGCGCTGACCGGTCGCTGTTTCCCATTGGACTTCATCAACGATGGCGAGCGCATCGAGTTGCAACTGCCCGGCAGTCTCTCGGTCAACAGTGCGGAAAGTTATGTGGCGGCATGCGAGGCCGGCATGGGGATCATTCAGGCGCCGTATTACCACCTCTGTGAGCAACTGGCGGCTGGTACGCTGTGCGAGATACTCGCGCAGTATCGACCCGCGCCCATGCCGCTGACGGCGCTGTACCCCCAGCAGCGCCAACTCTCCCGGCGGGTGCGGGTATTCGTCGACTGGTTGGTTGAGCTGTTTACCCGCGAGGATCTGGTCAGTTGCCCGCAGCCCTTGGATTGAGCGGTGTCGAAGCCCTTTAACAGGCCGTTCAAAAACTACTGCGCTCGGCGATGCGGCGTTGACATCAGCCCGGGACGCGGCGTCTCAAAATGCTCATGTACAACTCATACACTGCGCTTTTTCGGCTGATCTCGCCTTGCTTAGCCTTCGCTCGCTACATTCTTCAACGGTCTGTTAGCCATAACGGAACATCCTGAAACGGCCTGCATGTGGGGGCTTTTCTGTTGCCGCTCAACCACTTGGTTACTCCTCTAAGGGTAAATGGCCGGTAAAGATTCTATGCAGCGGGGCTGACACTGCTTATCGTTCAGGCTCTCAAGAACAGTGACTGCAGACCATGCCCGATACCCGCTCGACTCCGCGCCTTTCCCGTACCTGGCTAATCATCCCGATCCTGCTCGTCAGCGCGCTGCTGCTGTGGTGGCTGTGGCCGGTCAAACCGGCCGAAGAAGGTGGACGTGCTGGCTTCCGGGGCCGAGATGGCGGCCCGGTGCCAGTCAGGGTCACGACAGTCGGCCAGGGCGATTTCAATATCGAGCTGAAGGCGCTGGGCACGGTGACCGCGCTGAATACCGTGAGTGTGCGCAGCCGGGTCGAGGGTGAACTGCTCAAGCTGCTGTTCGAGGAGGGGCAGCAGGTCAAGGCCGGCGATTCACTGGCGCAGATAGACCCGCGTGCCTATCAGATTGCCCTGCAGCAGGCGCAAGGCGCACTCCAGGAGAACCAGGCCCAATTGAAAAACGCCGAGATAGACCTGGACCGCTATCGCGGTCTGTTCGACGAGGACTCCATCGCCAAACAGACCCTGGATACCCAGCAGGCGCTGGTCAACCAGTACCGTGGCACGCTGAAGACTAACCAGGCTGCGGTTGCCAACGCGCGCCTGAACCTGGAGTTCACTCGGATAGTCGCACCGATCGACGGCCGCCTCGGCTTGCGCCAGGTGGACGCCGGCAACCTGATCAGCAGCGCCGACACCACGCCCATCGTGGTCATCACCCAGGTCAAACCGATCACGGTCAACTTCACCCTACCGGAAAATGAGCTACCGCCGGTGCTGGCCCGCGTGCGCCAGGGCGAGCAGCTACGCGTGCAGGCCTGGGATCGTAGCGAACAACAGCTGTTGGCCGAAGGCACGCTGCACAGCCTGGATAACCAGATTGATACCGCCACCGGCACCGTCAAGCTCAAGGCGCGCTTCGAGAATGCCGACGAGTTGCTGTTCCCCAACCAGTTCGTCAACGTGCGCCTGCGCGTGGAAACCCGCAAGGCGGCCACCCTGATCCCCTCGGCAGCGCTGCAATACGGCTCGAAAGGCACCTTCGTGTTCCTCTTGGATGGGCAGGACAAGGTACAGATCCGCCCGGTCAGCGTCGGCGCCAGCGATGCCGGCAGCGTGTTGATCAGTGACGGACTGGCCGTAGGCGAGCGCCTGGTTCTGGAAGGGACCGACAAGCTGAAACAGGGCAGTGCGGTGCAGGTCATCGCCAAACCAGGCGACAAAGCGCAGGCCAGCAAGCCGCTACGCGCGAAGAAAGACGCATGAACGCCTCGCGCCTGTTCATCCTGCGGCCGGTCGCCACCACGCTGCTGATGCTGGCGATTTTCCTGGTCGGCCTGATCGCCTATCGG
>JBFKAF010000042.1:0-12837 GCA_041621735.1 Pseudomonas sp. | reverse complement strand
CCTATACCGGGCTGCGCCGGAAATTAACTGCACTGCTCGGCCAGGTGATTGACCAGGGCTTCGGCCAGCTCGCGCGGGTCGGCGCTGTAACTGCTGTAGCCACCTTCGCGCAGGCTGTCCGGCATACTCGAGGAGACGCAGCTGTCGGCACGCTGGGTCCAGATTGTGCCACCTTGACGGCGCACATATGCCGCCGCGGCGCTGCCATCACTGCCCATACCACTGAAGGCAATGACGCCGCACAGTCCGGAAAAATACTGGGCCAGATTGAGCATCATCTGATCGATAGACGGGCTATAGGGCTCGGGCCAGCCGCGTGCGGCAAGCTGCATGCAGCCGTCTTCGCTAAAACCCAGCTCGTGATTGATCGGCGCCACCACCACCTCGCCGCAGCGCACCAGGTCGCCGTGCCGTGCCGGGTTGACGTGCCACTGACTATGGCGGCCGACGGCCTGTGGCAATGCCGCCTCGAAACTGGCGTCGATATGCTGGGCGTAGATAAAGCCCACCGGCAAACCACCCGGCAGGGCATCGAGAAAGGCTTTGACCGCGGCCGGTCCGCCGAGAGAAGCTGCCAATAGCCAGACCTGTCGCGCCGGCTCACCCGCCACCAATGGCGTAGCCGCCAGTACCGCCGGCAACTGCAGACGCGTCGGGCGCTGCGCCTCGGCAAGCAAGGCCTGCAGACTGGGGCCAACCGCCTGCGTGGGATCGCCGACCAATTTTTTCAGCTTGCCGAACAAGCGCCGCTCCCAGCGTGGGTAGTTCTCCGAATGCCGCTCCGGCGCATGCCCTTCGCCAAACAGCACCGGCGCAGAGGTGCGCTCCAGCAGGCTGTCGACCAAAGGCGAATCCTCCGATTGCGCCAGGTCGACCAACCACAGATCGGCCTCGCAGGCACTCAGGGCCTCTTCATCCAATCGTGCCGGGTCGCTGTTGAGCACCACCTGATAACCACCTCCGGCCAAGGCCTGCTGCAGCACATGGCGCTGCAACGAGGTGTCGGCAATTATCGCAATCCGTGCCGCGCTTTTTTCACTCATGTGCGTTTGACCAGTTGCCCAATGGTGTCGAGCAATAGCGACTCCTGATAGGGTTTGCCAAGGTATTCGTTGACCCCGATGGCCATCGCCCGCTCGTAGTGTTTGTCACCGGTACGCGAGGTGATCATGATGATCGGCAGGTCTTTCAAACGCTCGTCGTGACGCACCAGGGTCGCCACTTCGAAGCCGTCCATCCGCGGCATCTCGATGTCCAGCAACATGATGTCGGGCTTGTGCTCCTGCAACTGGGCGATGGCATCCACCCCGTCCTTGGCCGTCAGCACGTTCATCCCGTTGCGCTCCAGCAGACGGCTGGTGACCTTGCGCACGGTGACCGAATCGTCCACCACCATGACCAGCGTCGGGCGATCCGCCTCGATTTCGGCGTCAGTCGCCGCTTTGCTGGCCAGGCGCGGTTGCAGTTGGTTCTGCAAGTGCGCGTGCAATACCCGGATAGTCGCCAGCAGGTCGAGAATCACCACCACCCGGCCATCACCGAGGATGGTCGCGCCAGAGATGCCGTGTACGCCAGCGAACTGCGGCCCCAGCCCCTTCACCACGATTTCGCGCGAACCGGCCAACGAGTCGACCTGCACCGCCACGGCGTGCTCACTCGAACGCACCAGGATAACCGGCAACGGCAGGCTCTGGCCGATCAGCTTGGGTTGCTGGCCGTTGTTCAGCAGGTCGCCCAGGTAGCGCAGCTCATAGGCTTGGCCGGCATACTCGAAGCGCGGCGCATCCGGCGCGTAATAGGCCTCCAGCTCGTAGGGGGAAACCCGCACGATGCCTTCGATGGTATTCAGCGGAATGGCGTACAGGTCTTCGCCGGACAGCACCATCAACGCCCGGTTAACCGACACGGTGAACGGCAGGCGGATCGTGAAGCTGGTACCGGCGCCGGGGATCGAGTCGATACTCATCGAGCCGCCGAGCTGTTTGACCTCGGAATGCACCACGTCCATACCGACGCCACGCCCGGAAATCTGCGTGACCTGCTCGGCCGTAGAGAAGCCGGCCTCGAGAATGAACTGCAGAATCTCGTGGTCGGTCAGGTCCGACTCCTGGTCCATCAAGCCACGCTCGATGGCCTTGCGGCGCACCGCATCCAGCTTGATACCGCCGCCGTCGTCAGCCAGCGTCAGGACGATATCGCCGCCCTCACGCCCCAGACTCAGGCGGATCGTGCCCTGCTCAGGCTTGCCGGCAGCGCGCCGCGTCTCACCCGACTCGATGCCGTGGTCGACCGCATTGCGCAGCATGTGCTCCAGCGGTGCGACGATACGCTCGAGCACGGCACGGTCCATCTCGCCTTCGGCGTTGCCAACGACGAACTCCACCTGTTTGCCCAGCTCGCCAGCCACCTGTCGCACGATGCGCCGCAGGCGCGGCAGCAGACGGTCGAACGGCACCATGCGGGTACGCATCAGGCCTTCCTGCAGCTCGGTGTTGACCCGTGCCTGCTGCAGCAGCAGGGTCTCCGCGTCGCGGTTGCGCGCCGCCAGGGTCTCCTTCAAATCGAGCAAGTCGGAAGCCGACTCGAACAGCGCTCGCGACAACTGTTGCAGCTGCGAGTGGCGGTCCATTTCCAAGGGGTCGAAATCTTCGTAACCTGAGCGCTCGGCCTCGGCCTGGTAACGGCTGAGAATCTGCGCCTGGGTTTCGGTATCCAGACGACGCAGCTGATCGCGCACGCGATCGATGGTCGACTCCATCTCGCTCAGGGTGAAACCGAAGTCGCTGACCTGCTGTTCGACCCGCCCACGGAAGATCGAGGTCTCACCGGCCAGGTTGACCAGGCCCTCGAGCAGCTCCGCCGGCACCTTGACCAGTTCCTGTGGCGCTCGGCGAGCGGCGGCGTCCTGGGCGGCCTCCTGGGCGCGGCGGACGAACGGCAGCACCTTCTCCACCAGCACCTCGGCCGGCATGGCGCTGGCCGCAACAATCGGCGCCATCAGTTCCGCCGAAGGGACCACGGCCGGCTCGACGACAACCGCGTTGCCGGGCTGGCTTGCCGCATCCGCGAGCTGGCTGTCATGCAGACGCTGGCGTAATTGATCGAGTTCCTTTTGCAACCCTTCGAAGCCAGACTGTACGTCGAGAACCAGACTTTCCGGCCAAGGTGCGCCGTTTGACTGGGCTTCGGCCAGATGTTGCTCCAGGTCATGGGTCAGGTCGCCCAGGCGTCTCTGCCCGGCCAAGCGCGCCCCGCCCTTGAGGGTGTGCAGGATGCGCAGCATGTCATCGACCGCGGCACTTTGGTCACGATCAGCCTCCCACTGGCCGATGGCAACTTCCATGGCTTCCAGCAGGTCATCGGCCTCTTCCAGGAAGATGTCGAGGATGTCCGGCTCGGCATCGGCATCGCGGTGTTCTTCGCTGGCGCTCTTGAGCTGAACCGCGGACGGCATGTTCAGCTGCTCGTCCGGATTGGCGCGAAAACGCTTGATCGTCGCAATCAGCGCGTCGCCACTCGGTATACCGCGCTTATCACGCACAGCCTCCAGCATCTCGGCCAGGCGATCGTGACAGGCCTGCAGCAAACCGAACAAATCAGCACTGGCCCGTAGGCGCCCACCACTGAGGTCCTCATAGAGAAACTCCAGCTCATGGGCGAGATCGCCAATCTCGCTGACTTCCGCCATCCGTGCGCCACCCTTGAGGGTGTGCAAGTCGCGCAACAGGGCTTCCAGTTCGAGACTGTTGCCGGTGTCATCCATCCAGCGCTGCAGAGCGGCGCCGGAGCTGTCGATAATTTCGAAGCCTTCTTCGAGGAAAATTTCGACCAACTCGGGGTCGCGCTCATCCTCGACTGTCGCCTCGGCCGCTGGCTCGTCGGCCAGTTCCAGCCCCGAGGGCTGTAGTTCGGCGTCATCGGCCGCCATGCTCAGGTCGAGCGGCTCGAGATCTTCCTCGACTTCGATCTCGAGGGTCGCCGCGTCATCGTCCGCCGACAGGCTCAACTCGGCTTCGGCTTCGGCTTCGGCTTCGGCTTCGGCTTCGGCTTCGGCTTCGGCTTCGGCTTCGGCTTCGGCTTCTAATTCAGCATCAGGCGGGACAGTCGGACTCGACAAGCCTTGCCGGCCGGCCTGGCGGAAGTTGCGAATGGCCTCGATCAGCTCCATTGGTTGCGGCAGCTCGACCCGTTTCTGCAACAGCTCAAGTTGCTGATTCAGTCGATCATGGCTGTGCTGCAACAGTTCGGCGAGCTCCGGGCAATGGCTATAACGCCGATCCAGCAAGCCTTCGTACAGCGCTTCCAGCTCATGGGCGAGGTCGCCAATCGGGCGAATCTCGGCCATCCGCGCGCCGCCTTTGAGGGTGTGCAGGTCGCGCTGCAAGGACGACAGCGCCGCCCTGTTGTCCGGTTCGGCAAGCCAGCGCGCCAACGCCTGGCCCGCACTCTGCAATATATCCACCGCCTCTTCGAGGAAGATCGTCACCATCTCCTCGTCTAGCGCTGGATGAGCAGCGGACGCGGGCGTCGCCTCGTCATCCAGCGCGGGGGCGGCAACCGCATGGCTCGGGGCCAGTTCGTCGACCTCTTGGTCGACTTGCGTGGCAAGCTCGCCCTCGCCGTCCGACTCCCATAGGGTCCGTCCCAGCGCAGCCGTAGCAGCGTCCAGTTCGATAATCTGCATGCCCGAATCGCCAGTGGTGGACAGCAGCGCCAGCGCGCTCGGGTCCAACGCCTCATCGAGCAAGCGCCGCAGTGCGTCGACGCACGCCGGCTGGGCGCTGACCTGCAGGCCGGCGGCGACCTGATCCATCATGCTGATCAGCGCCTCATGGGCCAGCTCGGCTTCACTGAAGAAGCGTTCACTGACCGCCAGGCGACCTTCCTCGACGGCACCATAGAGGTCGAGCAAGGCTTCGCAAAGCTCGTCGATCTGCGGCAGTTCGGCCATTTCCGCTCCGCGCCCCAGGGTGGTCAGCTCCTCCAGCAGGGCACTGAGCTCCTGGCGCTCCGACGGATGTTCACGCCAACGGCGCAGCAGCTCTTCGGCATCCAGCAGAATGTCCATGCCTTCGGCGAGGAAGATGCCGATCAGTTGCGGGTCGCGGCTCTCGCCTTGTTCGTTCTGGCGGTTGCTCAGCGCGGTATCCAGGCGATCCTGGTGCAGTTTCTGCGCGCGCTCGAGGAATTCCGGCGCCCCCGACAGCGGCGCCAGGGGTTGCTCGTCCAGCTGCTCCAGGCCACTGCGAAACAACAGTTCGGCGCTGCTCAAGAGTTCGGCTTCGGC
The DNA here is from genome assembly GCA_041621735.1 of Pseudomonas sp. Classification (GTDB taxonomy): domain Bacteria; phylum Pseudomonadota; class Gammaproteobacteria; order Pseudomonadales; family Pseudomonadaceae; genus Aquipseudomonas. The sequence continues at coordinate 7,550 of JBFKAF010000042.1, read as the reverse complement.
CAGGTCCATGGGGATCAGGTTGGCCTTGAATTCTTTGACCAGTTTCTCCAGTGGTGCGGCGATCTCGGCCACCGGCAGAATACCGGCCATGTAGGCGCTGCCCTTGAGCGTATGCAAGGCGCGCTGCAGGTTGTCCGTCACCGGCTGCGGCAGTTCCTGGGCGCAATCGGCGAGAAACCCTACCAGGGTGTCGAGATGAGACTCTGCCTCGTTGCGGAAAATCTCCAGCAGTTGTGGGTCCAGCGCTTCTGCGCCGCCCTCAACAGTCGCAGCAACGTCTACCTCATCCGCTGGCTCGTCTGGCTGGGTCGGCGGAACGTCCTGCTGCGGAAGACTCTGACCTTTGGCCAGCGCATGGGCAGTCGCGGCAAGCAGGTCGACATCATCCCGCTGGCGCTGGGCCTTCGCGGCGAACTCATCGACCAGGGCCGGCATCAGCGCGACCACGTCGGCAATTACCCGCTGTACCTCGTCGCCCGGCTGAATGCTGCGATCCAGCACCCGATTGAGCAGATTCTCGATCGACCAGGCCAGTTCACCGATGACCAACGCGCGCACCATACGGCCACTGCCCTTGAGCGTGTGGAATGCGCGGCGAACTTCGCTCAGGGCGTCTTTGTCATCGGTATTCGCACGCCATTGCGGCAGGTACTCGGCAATGGTCTCCAGCACTTCGCCGGCTTCTTCAATAAAGACTTCCAGCAACTCGTCGTCGATCGGCTCTTCATCGGCTGGAGGCGGTAGCAAACTGGGTGGAATGTCCTCTGCCGGCGGATTGATCGCCTGCAGCGGCGCGGCCATCACATCGGCCATAGACAGCGGTTGCTCTGTCAGAGGTTGCGCATCCACGACCGGCGGGGCACTCGGCAACTCGACCTCGGGCAACTGCATCGCCGCCAACTCGGCTTCATCCCAATGCGCAGGGTTGTCCAGGGCGTCGAGGCTGAGCTCTTCGAGTGGCATATCCGCGCAGGCCGAAGTGCTAGGCGACAGCTCACTCTGCTCGGGTGTCGTGAGCATGTCGCTGACCGGCGGCTCGGCATCGAAATCGATCAACTCAAGCTCGGGCTCTAACGGCTCCAGGCTCAGACCCTCGTCGCTAACGGCCGGTACTTCATCATCGGCGGTCAGTGCCTCGAACTCGGTATCGGCGCTAATCGGTTGCTCCGACAGCTCGGCATCCAGCGGCGCCGAAGACTCCGCAGTCGCTGCGTCAGCAGCCTCATGCGCCAAGGCTTCGGCCGGTTCATCGGACAGGACTTCGAGATCGTCAAGCGGGTCGGCGAGCGGCGCCGCTGTGTCTGCCTGCGGCTCGACGCGATCGAGAATGGAAGGCTTCTCTTTCAACGGGTAGCCCAGCGCGTCCAGGCTCTCCTCGGCCACATCGAGAATCAGGTCGCCCTGACTCGAGTTGTCTTCGGCCAATCGCTCCAGGTAATACTCGACGCTGGTAATGGCGTCCGCCAGGGTGTCGAGGTTCTGCCAGTTCGGCACGGCCTTGCGCGCCAACAACTGCTCGACAATATAGCGATTGCAGGCTTTAAGCAGCGCGGCAGCGCGCTCCAGGGGAATCATCGCCAAGCCGCCGCGCACCTGAGTCAGCAACTCGGGTACCCGCGCCAGGTGTTCGTGGTTCCACTGCGAGGCGATGAACTCGATGATCGCGTCTTTGGCCTGCTCCAGGCCGCTGCGTGCTTCCTTGATCACCAGTTGGTGGATCTGCGCCACGTCGGTGGTCGGCAGGTGGCTCTCTTCACGGCCACTCTCTTCCGCCGGGCCGACCATGCCAGCTAGAGTTGCCTCGACGTACAGCAGCGCACCCGCCACATCCATCAGCACCGCGTCACTCGGCTCTCGCTGGCCGCTGGCCAAGCCATGGACCACGTCGATCTGATCGACAATGACTTTGCGTGGCTGGCCGAAGCCGAGCACCGCCAGGGTATCGGCGATCTGCTTGAGCGGCGCCAGCAAGACATCCAGTTCGGCGACCTGGTTACGATCGCTACGCACGAACAGGTCGAGGCTGTCCTTGACCCGTACCAGCTCTTCACACAGAGCGCCGACCACCGAGCGCATGGCATCGCGGTCGGGGCCGGCCAGGCGGGCACGTTCCTCGTCCACCACGTCGTTAGCCGGCAACGCGTCGTCGAGACGATAGCGCTCTTTCAGCGCATCAATGCGCGGCGACTGGGCAGGCGCCTTGGCTATATAGAACAACAGGTTCTTGATCAGCTCGTCGGAAGCGGGCTGATTGATGCCGTCGACGCCTTGTTCCTGCAGGCGTTTCAGCTGCTTATCCACCTGGCTCAGCAGGCTGCGCACCGAGGAACTGTTGGCAACGCCGCCAGTAGCCAGGCCTTCGACCAGGCCCGAGGCGATCTGCCACAACGCACCCAGTGGTGCACCTTTGCAAAGGATTTCGAGACGGCCGAAAACCCGCGCCATATAGCCCAGGTTGGTCGCCATATCCTGGTTACGGATCACCCCGACCAAGGCCATTTGCAGCATCTGCCGCAGCTTGCGCAGCAGCGTCGGCAGCTCATCGGTGCGCAACTCGGCCAGGGATTCGAGCGAAAGCGCTGGCTGGCGGTCAGACATGTCCGGGGCGAACAGGCTGGTTTCCGAGAGCAGTTTCTCGCCACGGGCAGCCCGCAGGTCGTTAAGCAGTGGCAGCACGACCATGGGCAGGTCACGACGCGCCGTCTGGATGCGGTCGAGATAGACCGGCAATTGCAGGATCGCCTGCATCAGCACTTCCAGAGCTTCGTTGAGGTTGGCCACGCGGCCTTCCATCAGCGCCTGCGCCAGCTGCTCCATCTCTTCGGCGAGCAACGCAGCGCCGTAGAACTCCACCATCTGCAGAGTGCCATGGACCTGGTGCACATAGGTCAGGCAGAAGCGCATGCGCGTCGGATCCTGTGGATTCTCGACGAACCCCTCCAGGGCTTGACGCGCCTGCTTCAGGGTTTCCGCAATCTCGCCCTTGACCCACTCCAGGGCGACATAATCGTGTCGATCCCCCATAGCCACTCCACTCATAAAGCCCTATCCCTTGCGGGTAAACGCCAGCACTTGCGTGTCGGCCACCGGGATCATCTCCGGATGCTGCCAACCGACCACTTCACCTACCCCCACCACCAGCAGACCACCCGGCGCCAGGCATTCAGCCAGGCGGTTGAGGATCTCACGGCGACGCCAGCGGCGAAAATAGATCAACAAGTTCTGACAAAAAATGACGTCCATACCGGACATTGGCGCCTTGGCCAGTTCCAGTACATTGAGCTTGGCGCAACACACCCGCGCGGCCAGCCTCGGCACTACCTTGAAGCGTCCATCGGGCTCGGCCGCGAAATAGCGCTGACACAAGTCCGCATCCAGTTGTTCCAGTTTGCGCGCGGCATACTGAGCATCACGCGCCTTGCTCAACGCATTGAGGCTGATATCGGTGCCGGTCACGCCGAAGTAGTCGGGCTGCGAGGTATCACGCAGCACCTCGGCCGCGCTGATCGCCAACGAATACGGCTCCTCGCCGCTTGAGCAACCCACGCTCCACAACTCCCAGGGCCGCTCCAGCCCTTGCTCCAGCCGTTCACGCAGATAACGTTCGAGCGCCTCGAAAGACGCTCGATGGCGAAAGAAACGGGTTTCCTGCACGGTCAAGCGATCCAGCAAAGTCGACCATTCCACGGCGCCCCGCGGACCATCCATGATTTGCCGGTGGTAGGCGGCATAATCGGCCACCCCCAGCTCACGCATGCGGGCAGTCAGATTGGTTTGCAGAAACGTCCGGCGCTGCTCGTTGATCACCAGGCCGGTGCGCTCTTCGAGCAACGCTTGCCAGGTGCGAAACTCCGCTGCGGACATCTCCAGCACCGGTTGCAAGGCCCAGACGCCTGACTGCATGTCGTGCCCCTCGCTCATCGGTGCATGCCTCGGCCGGCGACCTCTTCAAGTCGCCGCTCCGCGCTCGGTTAAGCCTGCTCCCCAGCTTCCGGCAGGGTAAAGCCGGAGACCGACTTGCGCATTTCACTGGCCATCTTGGCCAGGTTACCAATGCTCTTGGCAGTGGCCGTAGTACCGGACGAGGTCTGCGAGGTGATCTCCTGGATCACGTTCATGGTATTGGAGATATGCCCCGCCGAAGAGGCCTGCTGCCGCGCCGCGTTGGAGATGTTCTGAATCAGCGCCGCCAGGGTCTTGGATACCTTCTCGATCTCTTCCAGGGCGACCCCGGCATCCTGCGCCAGGTGAGCACCGCGCACCACTTCGGAGGTGGTCTGTTCCATCGAGATAACCGCTTCGTTGGTGTCGGTCTGAATGGTCTTGACCAGTGCCCCGATCTGCTTGGTTGCGGCCGACGAACGCTCCGCCAGGCGCTGTACTTCGTCCGCTACCACGGCGAAACCGCGACCCGCGTCACCGGCCATGGAGGCCTGGATCGCGGCGTTGAGGGCGAGAATGTTGGTCTGGTCGGCAATGTCGTTGATCAGGCTTACGATGTCACCGATCTCCTGGGACGACTCACCGAGGCGCTTGATCCGCTTCGAGGTGTCCTGGATCTGCTCACGGATGCTATCCATGCCGGTGATGGTGTTGTGTACGACTTCGTTACCCTTGTTGGCGATGGCTACCGAGCGCTCCGCTACCGCGGAAGACTCCGAGGCGTTCGCCGATACCTGGTCGATCGACACCGCCATCTCGTTGATCGCCGCCGATGCCCCGGCGATTTCCTGGGCCTGATGCTCCGAGGCTTCGGCCAGATGCATCGCCGTGGCCTGGGTTTCCTGGGCCGCACCAGCTACCTGAACGGCGGTCAGGTTGATCGTGGCTACCAGGTCGCGCAGTTGGTCGATGGAGTAGTTGATGGAGTCGGCGATGGCGCCGGTGAAGTCCTCGGTTACCGTCGCGGCCACGGTCAAGTCACCGTCGGCGAGGTCGGCGATTTCGTCGAGCAGTCGTAGAATCGCCGCCTGGTTACGGTCGTTCTTCTCGGCGGTTTCCGCCAGACGGCGACTGGTCTCACGCACCATGACGATGCCGATCAAAATGATCGAAGCCAGTGCCAGGAGACCCAGCAAGTAACCGATGACGGTATTCAGGGCGCGGCCGGTGGCCAGATTATCGAAGCCCAGGGCCAGATCCGAAGCCTTGTCCAGCAAAGTCTGCGACACGCTGAAGATGACGTTGGCCGATTCGCGGACCTGGAACAACTCGGGCGAAGTCTCGAGAATTTCGTCTACCGAACCGGATACGAACTCGAACAGTTCGGAAATTTCTGCCAGGCGCTCGAGAGCCTCCCCGTCGGTCACAGTGGCAATTTCCATCGCCGCGTTGCCTTCGAGCATGGCGTTGAGTACCCGACCGAACAGGCTGGCGTCGCGGCCGAACATGTCGGCGGCCTGCACCGAGTCCTCGTCACCGGCCAGCACCTTGTTCACCGAGCCGAGGATACGTTCGGCGAGCAGCGACTGGCGCTGGGCAACCGAGACCTGGGCCGCCGGCGCGCCACTCTCGAGCAGGATGTCGACTACCTCCTCGTACTCGACTTGCAGCTGCGGAATGGTTTCCGCGAGCGTCGCGGCCACCTGGTGCAGGGAGAGAACGGTCTGTTCGCTGGCCAGAATGGCGTCGGTGTTCTGCCGCAAACTGTCCCAGTCCTGTTGTACCGCAGCCATTTCTGCCTGCACGGCCTCCGGAGCCGACGGCACGCCGCTGGCCTCGTTACCGTCGGTCAAATAGCCCCAACGAGTCTGGAAATCGTTACGCGCCTCGCGCAACAGACCAAACGCCGCTGGAGTACCGGCCGCCGCCTCGGTGGCGTTCTTGGCGATACGCTGCGACAGAACGCGCAGTTCACCGGAGTGACTGACGTATTCCGTATCGTAGTTGGATTGGGTGTTGATATAGGCGAAGTTGGCGAACAACAACACGATGGAAACGATCAGGACGATAAACAGTCCTGCGATCAGCGTGCTGCTACGCGTACCCGCGAATAAATTGCCTGCGTTTAGTTTTTTCATTATCTGGCCCCCGCCTGGACCGACCGCACTACGGTTTCCATGTAACGCCAAAAGGCCGGCAATGCCGACCCCACCGAAAAACTGTTAATACGCCACGTCGAGAAAGCGCTGATGCTGGGCCAGCGCATGTGGACTGAACACCAACCAGGCTTGCTCACGTTGAAATACTCCGTGGATAAACGGCTGAATGGACGCCTCGAGCAACGGCAACTGTTCGGAGAAGGTATCCACTGGGAAATGTTGCATACCGAACACTTCATCGACCGTCAGACCAGCGAAGACATCCCGATGGTCGACCACCAGGACCCGCCGCTGTTTACGCAACGGCGACAGTTCTGCGCCGAAAAAGCCGCACAGGTCCATCACCGGCAGCAAACGACCGCGCACGTTGGCGACACCCTTGACCCAGTTTTTTACCCCAGGCAACAAGGTGTAACGCGGTTCGTGTAACACCTCACCGACCTCACCCATCGGTGCCACGAACAGGCGCTCGCCCATGCGAAAGCCGATCCCGCTCCAGGTTTGCATGGTGGCCTGCTGCGAAGGCAAGCCAGCCGCCAGCGCTCGACAACGCTGGTCGATATCGAGGAGGGTTTGAAACGGTGTGTGCGCGTCCGACATGCCAACCGTGGCCTTCTTGTTATTTAATTGCGGACCGATCGGGCATCAGCCGACCAATACCGCATTAAGGGTTTTCAGCAGCGTGGCTTCGTCGATCGGCTTGGTCAGGTAGTCTTTAGCACCTTGGCGCTTGCCCCAGACCTTGTCGGTCTCCTGGTCCTTGGTGGTGACAATGATCACCGGAATATGGCTGGTCTCGGCATCCTTGGTCAGCTGGCGAGTCGCCTGAAAACCATTGAGGCCGGGCATGACGATATCCATCAGCACCGCATCGGGTTTTTCCTGACGCGCCAGGGCGACGCCGTCCGCACCGTTTTCCGCCTTGAGCACTTGATGGCCATGTTTTTCCAACATGGCGGTCAGCTTGTACATCTCGGTCGGCGAGTCATCAACAATCAGAATTCGAGCCATGGTGTTTCCCAATACATGAAGAGGCGTCTAGGGCTGAACCGCCAGACGTCAGGAGGCTTGATCCACCGGAATAAAGTCGGGCACATGGGCCTTGATCGCACCCAGCAACTCTTCTTTGCTGAAGGGTTTGGTCAGGTACTGATCGGAGCCGACGATGCGCCCCTTGGCCTTGTCGAACAGGCCGTCCTTGGAGGACAGCATGATCACCGGAGTGGACTTGAAAGCGCTGTTGTTCTTGATCAGGGCGCAGGTTTGATAACCATCTAGCCGTGGCATCATGATGTCGACAAAAATGATACTCGGGTGGGTATCGGCGATCTTTGCCAAGGCATCGAAGCCGTCAACGGCCGTAATCACCTCACAACCCACCTTCTTTAGTAGGGTTTCTGCGGTGCGCCGAATCGTCTTCGAATCGTCGATCACCATCACCCTCAAACCTTCGGAATGCTGTTCCATGTTTGCCCTACCATCGCCTCGGTGAGTCGTTATTTTTGCGTT
>JBFKAF010000041.1:0-12852 GCA_041621735.1 Pseudomonas sp. | reverse complement strand
TGTAGAACAGCGCGCCACGGCCCAGGGCCTTCTCCAGGCTACGACAGTGGATGACCGCGTGGCACATCATGGCGAAGGTGCCGCGCTTGCTGGCGCTGCGGCCGAACCCCAGGTACTCGTCGTCGAGGCTTTCCCACAGCAGTTGCAGCAGGCGGGCGAATTGCTCGGGGGCCACCCGTGCGCGCGGTTCATTGAGCAACGCCGGCTGGATGTTCAGCTGCCGTAGCAACGGCAGGCAGTCGTGACCATGGCGTTCGGCGCCGCGCAAGGCGGCGCGGACGAAATGGCTGGCGATGGTGCGTTCGCGCATGACTGGCTCCTGTTCGGTGTGCCGATGGTAGGCGGCTGCGGCGGATCAGGACAAGTCGGCCGTAGGCACGAGCGAATGGGTCAATCGAGTCTGAGCGCTTGGGTCATTGAGGGCGCGCGGTGCCGGCGCCTACCCTGCGCTACGAACTAATTCGCCGGGAACCACCGCCATGCAGCGCATCCACTTCGAAACCGAACACCGCATGTTTCGCGAGTCCTTTCGGGCTTTTCTGCAGAAGGAAGTGCTGCCGCATCAGGACGCGTGGGAGGAGGCCGGGGTGGTCAGTCGCGAGGCCTGGCTGAAGGCCGGCGAGATGGGATTTCTGCTGCCTTGGGCGGACGAGGAGTACGGTGGAGCCGGGCTCAAGGACTTCCGCTACGAGCAGATCATGGCCGAGGAGTTGGCCTACATCAACGAGGCCGGCTTCATGCTGCCGTTGCACTCGGCGCTGTGCGGCCCTTACATCGCCGAGTACGGCAACGCCGAGCAGAAGGCGCGCCTGCTGCCGGGGATCATTCGCGGCGAACTGATACTCGCGGTGGCGATGACCGAGCCGAGCGCCGGCTCCGATCTGGCCGGCATGCGCACCACGGCGGTGGACAAGGGCGACCACTATGAGCTGAACGGCTCCAAGGTGTTTATCTCCAACGGCCTGCTGGCCGATGTGGTGATAGTCGCGGCGAAGACCGACCCGGCCAACAAGCACGCCATGGGCCTGTTCCTGGTCGAGCGCGGCATGCCGGGATTCGAGCGCGGCGCGCCGCTGAAAAAGCTCGGCATGAAAAGCCAGGACACCACCGAGCTGTTCTTCAATAACGTCAAGGTGCCCAAGGCCAACCTGCTCGGCGATGCCAAGGGCGGCTTCTTCTACCTGATGAACATGCTCGCCCAGGAACGCCTGACTAATGCCTGTGGTGCTGTGGGCGGCGCCGAGGCGGCGTTGCAGACCACCATCGACTACGTGACCGAACGCAAGGCCTTCGATCGACCGATTTCGCACTTCCAGAACACCCGCTTCAAGCTGGCCGAGATGCGCACTCAGGTCGACGTGGCTCAGGTCTTCGTCGACCGCTGTGTGATGGACCACAACCAGAAACAGCTGACCCCTGAGGTGGCCGCCGAAGCCAAGCTGTTCACCACCGAACTGCTCGGCAAGGTGGTCGACGAGGGCGTGCAGCTGCACGGCGGCTGGGGCTACATGTGGGAGTACCCGATCTGCAAGATGTACGCGAACGCGCGTATTCAGCGCATCTTCGCCGGCACCTCGGAGATCATGAAGGAGATCATCAGCCGCGGTATGAAGCTCTGAGCACAAGCGCTGCACAACCTCAGCTACCCGGGAGGCTTGTCATGTCCACGTCTATCGCTGCTATCGATGCCTGGGCCCAGCCCGCAGGCGGGCGCACCCGCGAACTGCTGCCAGAGGTGGTCCGGCTGTTCGAAAAGTCCGGCTCCACGCATCTGCTCGATCAGCGCCTGAGCCCGCAGCAGACGGTCGCGGAAATGGACCAGGCGGGGGTGGCGAAACTCATGCTCGCCGCCTGGTGCCGGCACGAGCGCTGGATTTTCCCGAGCTGCGCATCGTCGCCGGGCACATCGGCCATCCCTGGACCGATGAGATGATCGGTCTGGCCTGGAAACACGACAACGTCTATATCGATACCTCGGCCTACCTGCCGCGCTACTACCCGGCGCAGCTCCTGCAGTTTCTGCAGAGCTACGGGCAGGACAAGGTGCTGTTCGGCAGCAACTTCCCACAGCTGTCGCTCAACCGTTGCATGAGCCAGGTCGGGGAGTTGGGCTTGAGCGCGGAGATTGAGGCCAGGTTCCTTCAGCAGAATGCGCGTCGGGTGTTCAAGCTCTGACCCTCTGACTTACAACAATGACAAGGATGGCAGCCGATGACCGAACACCTACCGCTGGAACGCCTGGCTTACTGGCTGGAGAAACGCCCGGATACGGTCTGGCTGACTCAGCCAGTGCATGGCCAGTGGCACGACTTCACCTGGCGCCAGGTCGATCAGCAGGCGCGGCGCATGGCCAGCGCGTTGCAAGCATTGGGTTGCCAGCCCGGCGAGCGGGTGGCGCTGCTGGCGAAGAACTGCGCCGAATGGTTTATCGCCGACCTGGCAATCATGCTCGCCGGCCTGGTCAGCGTGCCGCTCTATCCGCTGCAGTCGGCCGAAAGTATCGGCTACGTATTGCGCCATTCGCAGTGCAAGGCGATCTTCCTCGGCAAGCTCGATCAGCCGGAGACCTTTGCCGCCGGCATCCCGGACGAAGTGATGCGCATCGCCTTGCCGTATCCGACCCTCGCCGCGCAGCATGATTGGGCCAGCCTGCTGGCGGCACATGCGCCCTTGCAGGCCGGGCACCGACAGACGCCGGATGAGCTGTTGAGCATTCACTACACCTCCGGCACCACCGGCCAGCCCAAGGGCGTAATGCTCAGCCCGCGTGCCTTTGCCTTCGCCGCCAGCCGTTCGGTGGTGGAGATGCAGATCAGCGAGCGCGATCAGTATTTTTCCTACCTGCCGTTGTCCCATGCCGCCGAGCGTTTCCTGGTGCAGATGAGCAGCCTGTACAGCGCGGGGCGGGTGGCCTTCGTCGACTCGCTGGAGACCTTCGCCAGCGACCTCAAGCATGTACGGCCTACGGTGTTTTTCTCCGTGCCACGGCTGTGGACGCGCTTTCAGCAGGGGGTGCTGGAGCGGCTGCCGCAAGCCAGGTTGCAGCGCTTGCTGCGCATGCCATTGCTCGGTCGCCTGGTGGCGAAAAAAGTCCGCAAGGGCTTGGGGCTGGATCGTGCGCGGATTCTGGTCAGCGGTGCGGCGGCCATCCCCACCGGGCTGCTCGACTGGTATCAAGGCATCGGTTTGAGCCTCTGCGAGGGCTACGGCATGACCGAGAATTTCGCCTACGGCACCTTCAATCGCCTGGGGCAGGTGTCTGTAGGTTCGGTCGGCCGACCCATGCCGGAGTGTCAGGTACGTATCGCCGCTAACGGCGAGATTCTGTTTCGCAGCCCCTGCTTGATGCTGGGCTACTACCTGGAGCCGGAAAAGACCACGCAAACCCTGGTCGACGGCTGGCTGCACACTGGCGACAAGGGCGAGATCGACGCTGCCGGCTACTTGCGGATCACCGGGCGGGTGAAGGATATTTTCAAGACCAGTAAAGGCAAATACGTCGCGCCGGCGCCGATCGAGGGGGAGATCGCCAAGAACCTCTGGGTCGAGCAGGTGTGCCTGATGGGCAGCAACCTGGACCAGCCGCTGGCACTGATCGAGCTCTCGCCGGCTGCGCGCGAGCAATCGCCAGGACGGGTCGCCGCCGACCTGGAACAGACTCGTCAGCGACTCAATGCCCAGCTGCAACCACACGAGCGGATCAGTCATTTCGTGCTGGTGCGCGAGCCATGGACGGTGGATAACGGCTGCATGACCCCGACCATGAAGATTCGCCGCAATGTGCTGGAGGCGCGTTTCGTCGATGAGCTGGCCAGGTTGGATGCCGCTCAGCCGCTGCACTGGCAATAACGCGGCGTTTTCGTAGCCCGGATGCAATCCGGGCGAATCAACAGACATCCCCGGATTGCATCCGGGCTACAGGGTTTCTCTGCCGACAACCCTTGCCCGGTCGACTTATGCCACGAATAGAGAGCCTGCCGGGTTTCGCTACGCTCTACGCCAGCCTACAACAAGGAACTGCCATGAACGGCCCACTGTCTTCGCTGAAGATTCTCGATTTTTCCACCCTGCTGCCGGGGCCCTTTGCCTCGTTGTTGCTGGCCGACATGGGCGCCGAGGTGCTGCGTGTCGAGTCGCCCAGTCGCATGGACCTGGTGCGGGTGTTGCCGCCGCACGACGGCGGCGTTTCGACCAGTCACGCCTACCTCAACCGTAACAAGCGCTGCATCGCCCTGGACCTGAAACAGGCCGAGGCGGTGGCTATGGTCAAGCAGCTGGTGGCGGAGTACGACATCGTCCTGGAGCAGTTCCGCCCCGGGGTGATGGACAAGCTCGGCGTCGGTTACGAGGCGCTCAAGGCGATCAACCCCAGGCTGATCTACGTGTCGCTCACCGGCTACGGTCAAACCGGGCCGTACAAGGACCGCGCCGGGCATGACATCAACTACCTGGCCCTGGCCGGCATCGCCAGTTATACCGGACGCAGCGACAGTGGTCCGCTGCCCTTGGGCGTGCAATTGGCGGACATCGCCGGCGGTTCGCTGCATGGGGCGATGGGCCTGTTGGCGGCGGTGATCCAGCGCCAGGTTACGGGCGAGGGGCAGCAGGTCGATGTGAGCATGAGCGACTGTGCCTTCAGCCTGCACGGCATGGCCGGCGCCGGTTACCTGGCCGCCGGGGTCGAGCCGCAGATGGAGAATCAGGTGCTCAACGGTGGCAGCTTCTACGACTACTACCGCACCCGCGACGGGCGCTGGTTCTCGGTCGGCAGCCTGGAGCCGCAGTTCATGCAGCAGTTTTGCGCGGCGCTCGGGCGCCCGGAACTGGCGGCACTTGGCTTGTCGCCCAAGCCGCAAGAGCAGCAGGCGCTTAAACGCGAGATCGAGCTCGAATTCGAGAAGCGCGATTTCGCCGAGTGGAGTCGGGTGTTTGCCGGGCTGGACGCCTGCGTCGAGCCCATGCTCAATCTGTCCGAGGCAGTCGAGCATCCGCAGCTCAAAGCCCGCCAGATGGTGGCGCAGGTGCCGCGTGACGGCAGCGACCCGCAACAGCAGATCGCTTGCCCGATCAAGTTTTCCGGAGGCCTTCCCGCGCCGCGTCACATCGGTGCGGCGCTGGGTGCGCATACCGAGGAGGTGCTGCGCGAACTGGGTTATTCGGCCGAGCGGATCGCCGAACTGAAGGCCGCCAAGGTGGTGGCGTAGGCGGGGGCGGCGGGCTCGTTGATTGGGATTGGAAAAAGCGCGGGGTCTGCTGGGTTTCATGAGGTGCATCCATGCACCTCACCCTGCGGGCAGCTAAAGCTGTGCAGAACTACGTCCTGCCGTTCTGTCGTTGCGCTCTACGCCAGCCTACATCGGCGTTATGCCGTGGGTCGGCGAGGCGGCTTAGCGGTTGTAGCCGTAGCGCTTGGCAATCAGCTGATCGATGGCCAGAACCCCCGGTCCTTTGGCGGCGAGCAGTAGCAGCACGGCGGCCCACACGCCGTGGGTCGGGTAGGCGCCGGGGTAGACGAACAGCTGGATCACCAGGGTCATGCCGAGCAAGGCCAGGGCCGAGAAGCGCGTGGCCAGCCCCAGTAGAATCAGGATCGGGAAAACGTGCTCGCCGAACGCGGCCAGGGAGGCGGCCAGCTCGGGCGGCAGCAGCGGCACTTTATATTCTTCGGTGAACAGGGGCACGGCGGAGCCGGACAGCGACGGAACGCCAAGCTCGACAGTACCCTCGACAATGTCGATGGCCAAGCCTTGAATCTTGGTCTGGCCCGACTTCCAGAACACCGCGGCGATCGAGAAGCGACCGATAAAGGCGATCAGGCTGTAGGGGATCAGCCGGCACAGGTCGACGGCGCGAGCGATCAAGCGTACCGGCGTGGCTGCATCTGCTAAGCGGACGGAATGGCTCATGGGGATTTCCTTGTTTTAGGGAGCAAAGCGGTAGCCGGTGAGGGCCCCTGTACCGATCAGGTGTGCCAGGTGCTGGCTGAGGTCGAATTCGGGGTCAGCGGCCAGTGCCCGCTCGGCCGCTGCGCCGAAACTGCTGCCCGTTTGCAGCGCCTGGATGAATAACGCCGCGCCGTGCCGGATGCCCATGACCTCGACGTCCAGCCGGTTGCGCAGAATCAGGGCGTGCTCGGCGCGCAGTGGATCGACCTGGGCGATGCTCATCTCGCCCTGGTGCGCGGCCCACAGGGAAACAATCGCGAAGGCCGAGCTGAGCACCGCAACCGAGGGGTGCAGCTCGAAGGTCATGTTGTCGAGCCGATCCGGTTGCGCGAGGGCTGCGCCGATCTGTTCGTTACTCAGCGCTGGAGTGTCCGCCGCGTGATAGGCCTGGATGCGCAGGAACTCCAACCGGGCCACATCGGCCAGATAGGGCAGGCTGCTGGCGGGGGGAAAGCTTGCGATGAACGCCGGGAATGCCTCGCCGTACTCGGTCAGGATGCGCGAGCGCGGCGGTGCCGCGCGGACATAAACCTGCGCCATGGCACGGAAGAATTCATCGCCGACCAGCTGATGCACCACCGGGAAGCTGTCGGCCAGGGCGTTGACTAAAGAACTCATCACATTGTTGCGATAGACCGCGAAACGGCTGCTCGGGTCGGAGCCGTTCCAGCTGCTCAGCTCGGGCGGGCAGTCCCGCTGCGGGTCGAGCAGGGCGGCGACGAAGTTCTGCTGGCCGCTCATGCCGACACCTGCTGACGGTGGGCGCGGTGCAGGGCCAGCTGGCGTTCGGCCTGTTGCGCCTCGGCAACCAGCACGTCGAGGGTGGGGATGTCGTTGTCGCGCTCGATCAACGTTGGGGTCGGGCCAAGCCGCTGCAGCACTTGGGCGTAGAGCCGCCACACGGCGTCATCCACCGGCGCGCCATGGGCGTCGATCAGCAGCCGGTCGCCGGCGCTGTCGCGGTCCTCGGTGAAGCCGGCCAGATGCAACTCGCCTACCGCGTGCAAGGGCAGGGCGTTGAGGTAGGCCAGCGCATCCCAGTTATGGTTGATGCACGAGACGTAGACGTTGTTCACGTCCAGCAGCAGGCCGCAGCCGCTGCGCCGAACGACTTCGCTGATAAAACTGCTCTCGCTCATCGTCGAGCAGGCGTACTCGACGTAGGTCGCGGGGTTTTCCAGCAGCATGCGCCGCTGCAGCCGGTTCTGTACCCGGTCGATGTGCTCGCAGACCCTGGTCAACGTGGCGGCATCGTAGGCCACGGGCAGCAGGTCGTTGAGAAATAGATCGGCATGGCTGGACCAGGCCAGGTGTTCGGAAAACGCCTGCGGTTGGTAGCGCTCGATGAGCGCGGCAAGGCGATCGAGATGCTGTTCGTCGAGCGGCTGTTCGGCGCCGATCGACAAGCCAATCCCATGAATGGAGAGGGGGTAGTGTTCGCGAATCCGCTGCAGGTAGTGATGGAAGGGGCCACCTGCAACCATGTAGTTCTCGGCATGCACCTCGAAGAAGCCAACCGGGGGCTGGCTTTCGAGTATTTGCCGGTAGTGCTGGGACTTGAGGCCTACGCCTGCCCGTAGGGGCAGGCTAGTGCTGAGCGCAGGAGCGCCGCTGTTCTCATCGGCTAAGGGTGAGAGGGACATGATCGGCGCTCCTGGCACTCTCCGTTAGGCTTTTTCCTTGAATTCCTCGAGCTGACCGTAGCCAGTTGGTGAGGTCGGCGAGGCGGTTTCTTTACAGGTGCCAGTCGGAACGTACTTCCAGGCGTTGCCCTGGTAGTCCATTTTCGAGGTGCCGGCGCAGGTGGTGCCTGGGCCCGCAGCACAGTCATTCTTGCCTTTCAGGGACACGCCGAAGCATTTCTCGTTTTCCGCGGCTTGAGCCGTCATTACGGGTGCAGCGGAAATGGCGACGGCAGCACCCAGCGCGAGAGCCAGGCTGGCGGCCGAAATAGTGCGGGAAGTGGTCGATTTCATGCTGTGTATCTCCGTCAGAGTTGTTGGGTGACACATTGGCATTACGCCTTTAGTTGAACCTGTTGCCTATGACTTCGAGCTGGCAACCGGGACCTCACTGAGTTCGCCGATTGTCGAGATTCTTGCTCTCGTATTATCAGAGAGCTTAGCCAACGTTTTGTTACAGGAAGCCCTGAAGAAACCAGGGCAAATACTCTGGCGAGAACTGGCGCGATCGGCTGAATGAACCAGAAGCGAGCTCGCAGGGGGCGTGCTCTGCGTAGGCGTTCAGGGCTAAGACACGAGGCTGATCGGACGGCGAATACCGTCAGTCAAACGTCCGCTTGTTGGCAGGCCAACTCACCCCAGCCGCTGCTCACCGGTATAGCTCAGGGTGACTTTGCAGCGTCGGCAATAGTAGCGGCGGCCCTTGGCGACCAGAGCGTGGCGTTGGCTGGAGAAGGGGAATTCGCCCTCTGCGCAGCTGCAGCGGTAGATAAAGCGCCTGACCTGGCGGCGTTGGACCGCGTAGCTGTGGCAGCGATGCGGAGGCAGTTCATAGACGCCGCGCATGATCAGTTGCCATTCCTCGCCATGGGCCTGGATCTTCAGGCCAAACAGTTGATGGGCGATCAGGTGCGCCACCTCGTGAGCCACCGTCTGTTTGAGGAAGTCTTGCTGATTTTCGCGGTACAGCTGCGGATTGAAGCGCAGCTTGTTTTCCGTCAGGTGCGCCACGCCGGCCTTTTGTCCACGCAGCTTGAAGCTCACCTCCGGGCGGGAAAAGGCTTGCTTGAAAAAGGCTTCGGCCTGCTGGTAACAGGCTTCGACACGGGCATGGATCTGTTCGGGCATGGCGGCGGCTTTCGACAAGGGCGGCGCAATTATGCCCAAGCCAGGAGCGCGCGACAGCCGTAAAACGACGAAACCACCCGTAGGTGGTTTCGTGTTGTTTCAGGTTTCAGGTGAGCGTGAAGGTTTAACTGGTATACACCGGGCCGACCCCTAGCCCCCAGAGAATCACCGAGCTGGCGATCATAGCCACCAGTACCACCAGTCCGACCGCCAATACCGAGCTGGAGAACATGAAGCCTTCGTCCTTAGGGATGTTCATGAAGGTTGGTATGCCCACATAGAGCAGGTAGACGGTGTAACAGATGGCTATCGTGCCCACCGCCATGGCCAGCCAGAGGTCCGGGTAGAGCGCCGCCAAACCGCCGACGAACAGCGGGGTGGCGGTGTAGGCCGCGAATACGATGCAACGGGTCAGGTTAGGGCTGGCGTCGTAGGTGCGCGCCATCCAGTGGATAAAGGCCCCCATCACTGCGACTCCGGCAAGCATCGCCAGGTAGGACATGATGGTCATCTGTATTGCGCTGGCTTCGGTGAGCATCACCGGCGCTCGGTCGCCGATTGACCAGCCGACCTGGGTGGTGCCGATAAATGCCGAGATCGCCGGGATAGCCGCGAGCACGAGAACGTGGGTGAGATACATGTGGCTGATAGATTCTTCTTCGCCACGGATTTCCTGCCATTCCTGATCGGGATGGGTGAAGAGCCCCCAAACGTGGTGGATCATGCCAGACACCTCCTCTTGTTATAGCGATCGCCCCCCAGCGGAGCGCCCGGCGCGCGTAAGCAGCGCCACCGGGTGCCTGGCCGAACCTATGCGACCGTATGTCGCAGTATAGGCAGGGACTGGAGGCCGCGTAGGGCGTGGCGTTAGAGCAAATTAATCTTTAAAGGTCAGCTGTAATAGCGCTCAAGTATTTCCATCGCTTTGTTGATCGTTTGCAGGCGGCTGGTACTCCCGCCGCGATCCGGATGGTGCTGGCTCACCAGCTGGCGATAACGATGCTTGATGGTTTTGAGGTCGAGCGACTGTCGGCTGGCGTCCAGTTCGAACAACTCCAGCGCCGCTTGTTTCTCCGCGCCGCCCTGCATGCGCGTCCAGAAGCTGACCAGCAACTGCTCGACATCCTCCTCATCGGTGTCGCGCAGGTTACTCAGGTCCAGGTAGTAGTCACGCAACGGGTCATGCTCGACCAGTTCGGCGCTGCCGGCTTGATAAGGCAATAGCTGGACTCGCAGCGGGTTGATCTGCACAAAGCCGGACTGTTCGCCCCACAGCTGTTCACGCAGCTGATACAGCGCGTTGAACACCAGGAAGTGGGTGCGAAACAACACCAGCTTGTCGAGCAACGGCAGGTTGGGGATGTGGGTGGAGTGGCCGCTCTTCAGTTGCTGGATCAGTTCGTATTCGCTGAGCCCGGCGGGGGCTGCTTGCAACAACTGCCGCAGTTGGTCGGCCAGCTCCAGGCTGGGGTCGAGTTCATCGTTCATGAGTCGAGCCTAGCACTTCACTATTAATGGGGTGGGTCGTGCCGCGCTTTCTGCGTAAAATGTCCGCTTTCCGCAACTCCTCCGGACTCCAGCGCACCATGGGTACCCTCTCGGTCAACCAGAACAAACTGCAAAAACGCCTGCGCCGCCAGGCTGGCGAAGCCATTGCCGACTTCAACATGATTGAAGACGGTGACAAGGTCATGGTCTGCCTGTCCGGCGGCAAGGACAGCTACACCATGCTCGACGTGCTGCTGCACCTGCAGAAGGTCGCGCCGATCAAGTTCGAGATCGTCGCGGTGAACATGGACCAGAAGCAGCCGGGGTTCCCCGAACACGTGCTGCCGGCCTACCTGGAGTCCATCGGTGTGGCGTACCACATCGTCGAGAAAGACACCTACTCGGTGGTCAAGGAGAAGATCCCGGAAGGCAAGACCACCTGCTCGCTGTGCTCGCGCCTGCGCCGCGGCACCCTGTATACCTTCGCCGATGAGATTGGCGCGACCAAGATGGCCCTCGGTCACCACCGCGACGACATCCTGGAAACCTTCTTCCTCAACATGTTCTACGGCGGCACGCTGAAAGCCATGCCGCCCAAGCTGCGCGCCGACGATGGCCGCAACGTGGTGATCCGTCCGTTGGCCTACTGCAACGAGGCCGATATCGAGGCCTATTCCACGCTCAAGGGCTTTCCAATTATTCCGTGCAATCTCTGCGGTTCGCAGGAGAACCTGCAGCGTCAGGTGGTCAAGGACATGCTCCAGGAATGGGAGCGCAAGACCCCGGGGCGTACCGAGATCATGTTCCGCGCGCTGCAGAACGTGGTGCCTTCACAACTGGCCGACCGCAATTTGTTCGACTTCACCAGCCTGAAGATCGACGACAGTGCCACGCCGCGTTTCGTCAACGTGATGAACCTGTAGGCTGGGTGAGCACAGCGCTACCCAGCGTTTTTCCGGATCAAGGATTGCCCGATGCGTGACTACAACTGGCTGCATGAGTATTGCCTGAACCGCTTCGGCTCGGTCGAGGCTCTCGAGGCGCGACTGCCGCAGCCCAGCTCGGACGAGGCATTGCGTCAGCTGAGTGACGACCGCTATTTATCGTTGATCAGTCTGCGGATCTTCCGCGCCGGCCTTAAGCACAGCCTGGTAGACGCCAAGTGGCCGGCCTTCGAGCAGGCCTTCTTCGGCTTCGACCCGGAAAAGGTGGTGCTGATGGGTGGCGAGCGCCTGGAGAACCTGATGCAGGATGCGCGGCTGATCCGCCACCTGGGCAAGCTCAAGAGCGTGCCGCGCAACGCCCAGTTCGTGCTGGATGTGGCGAGGGAGAAGGGCTGCTTCGGCGCCCTGATCGCCGATTGGCCAGTGACCGACATCGTCGGTTTGTGGAAATACCTGGCCAAGCACGGCGCTCAACTGGGCGGCCTGTCGGCGCCGCGCTTTCTGCGCATGGTCGGCAAGGACACCTTTATCCCCAGCGACGACATGGTCGCCGCACTCAAGGCGCAGGGCATCATCGACAAACTGCCGACCAGCCAGCGGGACCGCGCGGCGGTGCAGGCGGCGTTCAATCAGTGGCATGCACAGAGTGGTCGGCCGCTGTGTCAGCTGTCGGTGATGCTGGCGCATACGGTTAATCACTGAGGTTGCTGCTGTTGGCTGTGTTCACGCAGCTTTCTGGGCTGGGTACGCCACGCACTAAAACTGTTATCCAGGACGTCTCGCAAGAGGCTAACTCATGTTACTGGCGTGAAGCCCCTCTACTCTTTAAGCACTGGAGGTCGCGATGCAACAGCAGATCAAACGTGTCGCCCAAGCCATCGCGGCGGCCGAACGCATTCTGATCATCACCGGCGCGGGGCTGTCCGCCGATTCCGGTCTGCCGACCTACCGTGGCCTGGGTGGCCTGTACAACGGGCACACCGCCGAAGGTCTGCCGATCGAGACCGCGCTGTCCGGGCCCATGCTGCAGCGCAATCCGGCACTGTGCTGGAAATACCTGGCCGAACTGGGCAAGGCCTGTCTCGGCGCCCGCGCCAATGCCGGCCACGTGGCGATTGCCGCGTTGCAGCAGCGTAAGCCGCAGTGCTGGGTATTGACCCAGAATATCGATGGCTACCACCGCGCGGCCGGCAGTCCGCCTGAGCGTTTGATCGAGATTCACGGCGAGTTGGCGCCGCTGTATTGCCAGTCCTGCGGCGCCGAAGACCCGCAACTGGCCGAGCACCTGACCCGGCCGCTGCCGCCGAAGTGCCAACAGTGCGGCGGTATCCTGCGCCCGCCGGTGGTGCTGTTCGAAGAAATGCTCCCAGAGCCAGCCATCGACAGCCTATACGCCGAACTGGCCAAGGGCTTCGAGGTGGTTCTGAGCGTCGGCACTACGGCCAGTTTCCCCTATATCGTCGAGCCGATCCTGCGTGCGCGGCAGTCAGGCGGGCTGACGGTCGAGATCAACCCCACCCGGACCGACCTGAGCGATGCGGTGAGCCTTCACCTGCAAGGCCGCGCCTTAGATGTGTTGCCGGAACTACTGGGTCACATTTAAGGCGATAGAAATTGCAAATAAGGCGGCCAAAAGGCATAGTCGCGGCCTTATTAGAACTTCGA
>JBFKAF010000040.1:0-12894 GCA_041621735.1 Pseudomonas sp. | reverse complement strand
GACGTCGCCTGCAGCGGCACCAGCAAAACCTGCGCCGGTCCTGCCGGCAGGGCGATACGACTGCTCAGCACCTTACCGTCACGGCTTTCGATGCGCAGGTTCAGGGTCAACGCCCAGTCCATCGCATTTTGCAGATACAGGGTCATGGCGCCGGCCTTCGACCAGTCCCAGACGCCCGCTTGCGGAGTCATTCGCAGACTCGGCCGCTCTACGGCGTTAAACACCAGCCGGCGCAGGACCTCACCCGCCTGGGTGGTTTCCCCCGTCAACTGCGGAAAACTGGCGTCACGAGGCGTCACCTGCACCACATCGGTGGGGCTGACGAAGTTAAACAAGCTTTGTTGACCCGCTGGCGCGGCGAACAGCGGCGAGGCAAACAACAGGGCGACCACCAGCAACGCGCGGCACATCATCTACAGCTTCTCCTAAACGACCAGCCTACAGACACTTCATCCACCGGGAGTTTCCCCAACAGGCATAGTCTCAGGTTATTTCTCGGCGAAAGGGCGGCAGCGCGTTGAGAATCGCCTTGCCGTAACGCTGGGTCACCAGCCGGCGATCGAGCAGGGTGATGGTGCCGCGATCCTCTTCGGTGCGCAGCAGGCGGCCACAGGCCTGGACCAGGCGTAGCGACGCATCCGGCACGGAGATTTCCATGAATGGATTGCCACCGCGCGCCTCGATCCACTCGGCCAGAGCCGCCTCCACCGGGTCATCCGGCACGGCAAAGGGAATCTTGGCGATCACCACATGCTCACAGTAGGCACCCGGCAGGTCGACGCCTTCGGCGAAGCTGGCCAGGCCGAACAACACACTCGGCTCACCCTCGTCGACCCGCGCCTTGTGCTTGTTCAAGGTTTCCTGCTTGGACAGGTTGCCCTGGATAAACACGCGCTTGCGCCAGTCGCGATCCAGGCCGTCGAAGACTTCCTTCATTTGCTTGCGCGAGGAGAACAGCACCAGGGTGCCGCGCGAACCCTCCACCAGCGCCGGCAGATCGCGAATGATCGCCGCCGTATGCGCCACGGCATCGCGTGGATCGGCCTTGAGGTCTGGCACCCGCAGGACGCCGGCATCGGCATGATGAAACGGGCTCGGCACCACCGCGCTGACCGCCACTTTCGGCAGACCGGCGCGCATCCGGTAACGGTCGAAGGTGCCCAAGGCAGTGAGGGTTGCCGAAGTCACCAGAGCGCCATGGGCCACATTCCACAGGCTGCGCCGCAAGGTCTCGGCGGCCAGGATGGGGCTGGCGTTGACCTCGATATCGAACAACGCACCGCTCTCGGCCAGGCTCAGCCAACGCGCCATGGGCGGGCTGTCTTCCGGGTCCTCGGCGGTGAAGGCCAGCCACAGCTCCCAGTTGCCCTGGGCGCGGGCCAACAGGCTGCCGAACAGCGGGTACCACTCTTCCGCCTGATGGCTGGCGATGCCAATGGTGGCTTCACCATCCATGGCTTCCTTGAGTTTCTCGGTGAGTCCGGTGAACAGCTCGGTGAGTTTGGAGAAGCCCTTTTTCAGTTCCAGCCCCATCTCGGTCAGGTGCTCTGGCACCCGGCCGCCGACGAAACGATGACGTGGCCGTTCGCGCCCCTCCATGTCCTCACCCGGCTTGAAGTCGGCCAGTTGCTCACAGGCGCTGAACATGAACTGCTGCTGAGTCTTGATCTCCCGCGCCAGCTCCGGCACCTGCTCGATCAAGCGCCCCAAGTCACCGGGCAACGGATGTTGGGCCAATAACTTGCTGAGATTCTTCGCCGTTTGCTCCAGCCAGTCGGCGGTCGAGCGCAGGCGGGTGAAGTGGGCGAAATGGCCAATCGCCTTGTCTGGCAAGTGATGGCCTTCGTCGAACACATAGAAGGTTTCGCGCGGGTCCGGCAGCACCGCACCACCGCCCAAGGCCAGATCGGCGAGCACCATGTCGTGGTTGGTGACTATCACATCGACCTTGCCCATGCCTTCGCGCGCTTTATAAAAGGCGCACTGCTGGAAGTTTGGGCAATGACGACTGGTGCACTGGCTGTGATCGGTGGTCAGGCGCGCCCAGTCTGCGTCCTCCAGCTCCTCGGGCCAACTGTCCCGGTCGCCGTCCCACTTATTGCCCGCAAGATTCTCGATCATCCCGCTGAACAGCTTCTGACTCTGCTCATCGACGTCGATCTTGAAGCCTTCTTCGGCGAACAGCTGGGCAGTGGAGCTCTGCGCCTGGCCTTCCTGCAACAGCAGGTCGAGCTTGGACAGGCACAGGTAGCGGCCGCGCCCCTTGGCCAGGGCGAAGCTGAAATTCAGGCCGCTGTTGCGCACCAGGTCCGGCAGATCCTTGTGCACGATCTGCTCTTGCAAAGCCACGGTAGCGGTGGCGATCACCAACCGCTTGCCGGCCGCCTTGGCCGTGGGAATTGCCGCCAGGCAGTAGGCCACGGTCTTACCCGTACCCGTACCGGCCTCGACCGCCACCACGGCGGGGTCGCCGCTACGCTTGCCTTCATCGTCGGTGTTGATCGCACCGAGCACCTTGGCGATCTCGGCGATCATCAAGCGTTGCCCATAGCGCGGCTTGAGCCCCTTGGCATCGAGGAAACGGGAGTAGGCGCCCTGGATCTGGGTCTTGAGTTCGGTACTGAGCATGATGATCTGGGCGCGAAAAGGCTGGATAAATTTTCAGTGTTTGCAAACGGCCGCTATCATAACGCGCTATTCGATCCGGCGCAGAACCGCTTACCGGACCGTTGAAAACAGTGGCGAGCGCCAACCCGGAAACGGGACACTGGCCTGGATGCCGATGAGCGCTAAGCCAGGGGAATGCCGAAGTCGCGTGTGCCAACAGGCCACGACCTCTTGAGCCCCTCGTCTCGTCGGCGAGGCTCGAACAAGCACTCAACGTTTCACGCTTGCAGCCCTGAATTCAAGGGGCCGCAACACGCGCAATACGCAGTGGTTTTACAACGGACTTTCACCTGACTGGAGTACCTTGCATGACGCCTCACGCTTTGACCTATACCCTGCACTTGCTTGCCGCCCTCATCTGGGTAGGCGGCATGTTCTTCGCCTGGATGATCCTCCGCCCCGCTGCGGTCAGCGCGCTGGAAGCCCCGGCGCGACTGAAACTGTGGCTCGAGGTATTCAGCCGTTTCTTCTTCTGGGTATGGGCCGCCGTGCTGGTGCTGCCGATTACCGGCGTGGGCATGCTGCACCTGCGCTTTGCCGGCTTCGAAGGCGCCCCGCGTTACGTGCACATCATGATGGGGCTCTATCTGGTCATGCTCGCGCTGTTTATCCGCGTGCAGGCGCTGCAATTGCCGGAATTACGCCGCGCGGTAGCCGCCGAAGACTGGCCGAGTGGCGGCGCGGTACTCGGGCGGATTCGCCGCCTGGTGGGCCTGAACCTGATACTGGGGCTGTTCGTCGTAAGCATCGCCGCCGTGCGCCCCGGCTTCTGAACCGCGTAAGGAGCGCATCGCGCGCTCCTGACCTGCCCAATGCGGCGTTAGAAACGCACCAGACTCAGATCACCCGCCGCACCTTGGGCGCCCGCCCGCCCCGCTTGGCCGGGCCGTCCATCGACAGCGCCGTCGGCACTGTAGAGCCAGCAACCGGTGCTCGCACCACCGCTACCGCCACTACCACCTTTGCCTGCCGGGCCACCGGCACCGCCATCCAAGCGAATCTGCAGACGCTCGAGCGGAAACGCCTGCGGCACTTCCACGCGCACCCGACCACCCGCCGTGCCGGTCTGCCCGTCGCCACCGTTCTGCCCGTCATAACCGCGGCTGGCCTGCCCCCAAGCACAACCACCGGCCTCACCATTGGCGCCATCCAAGCCTGCGTAACCTGGCGCGCCCCTACTGCCGCGGGCATCGACTATCAATACATCAGTCGTCACGTTCTCCAGGCGAATGCTCAGCGTGCGTCCAGGCAATGACTGCTTCAGCCGAGAACCTGGGGCGCCGCGCGCACTGATTTGCGCGCCGGGGGCAATGTCGCCACGACCGACGTGCAAACGAAAAGGCCGCTCGCTGGGTGCAATGGCGATTCGAGCCTCATGACCAAGGCGCAGTTCGCTGACGCGAATTTCAGTCAGCCCTGGTGGAATCAGCAAGGTTCCGTTGTCGGCGATGCTCAGCCGCTCGATCAACAGCACATCGGTGGTGGCCGGCAAACGCAACAATGCGTGGGACTCGACTTCGATCAAGGCCTGCGCCAACGCCATCGGGCTGCACAACGCCGCCAACAACAAGAGACTACGCATGCTCAAGCTCCTGCGGCACTTCGAGTACGGCTTGCGGCTGCGGCAACCCCATCACATGGAATATGCCGAAGAGCATGACTTGCACACGCTCCTGCCAAGGCCGCGAACACCCGTTGAGGCGCCCCTTGAACAGCAGCAGCTCCACCCCATGAATCAGCAAAATCAAGCCGCCGAGCACATGCAGCAGCAGCGAGAAAGGCTGCGCAAACGGATCGAACAGGTTGGCCAACAGCACGCCCCAGAACAACGCCGCCAGCACTTTTCCCAGGCCCAAGAAAGTCGTCATACCCGCCCCTTGCAGATTATTCTTTGGCCGCACCTTAACTGCTGCTGGTTGCCCGCACCAGCCGGAAAAAAGCGATACGCCAATAAACACCAGCGCAGACGGCGCCTCACTGAAGACAGCGTGAGACTGCGTCTGCCGGATTGCCTGAGGTGGATTTAAGGTTGTGCTTCGACCTCAGCCTCTACCCGACGATTGATGGCGCGTCCGGATTCGGCAGTGTTGTCGGCAACAGGTCGCGACTCACCGTAACCAACGGACGAAACCCGGCTGGTTGCGATGCCGTGCTGGTTGACCAACACATCGCGCACGGCATCGGCACGCCGCTCGGACAGACCCTGGTTATAGGCATCGGTGCCGATGGCATCGGTATGCCCTTCGACGGTCGTGGTGGTCTGCGGGTACTGTTTCATGAAGTCGGCCAGGCTCTTGATGTCGGCTTGGCTGCCCTGCTTGACCACGGCCTGGTCAAAGTCGAATTTCACGTCCAGTTCGACGCGAACCGGCTCGACAACTTCAACGACCTCGGGGGATGTGACCAGGCTGCTGGGATACTCCTTGAGCGCACACCCATTGTGATGCACCGGCGTGTTGGCCTGCGTGCCAGGGCAACGATCTCGTCGATCGAAAACGCCATCGCCGTCTTCATCGCCATCTTGTGCATAGCAGATCAGGCCGCCCGCTAGCGCGCCGGCTACGGCACCTCCCGCTGCCCAGGTAGAATTTTCGATTGCGCCCAAGCCGGCTCCAGCCAGGCCGCCAATCACACCGCAAAGAGGCCAGTTTCTCTGGTTGAGCGGCGCATCTTCCGAAGTGGAAGTCGTGGCACAACCAGCAAGAACACTACTGACCATGAGAAGGGGGATAACCGTTGAAAGGTTAGCTCTCATGGGGAATCTCCTGTGTTATCGGCTAAGCGCCGATAACACAGGAGTAAAGACCCACAACTCGAACTGCACAAGCATAGTTACAGGCCAACAGGCATCCTTGCCAAAGCCTTGGGGTTGCTGCCGAGTGCGAACAACCGCTTATTGCTGGGCTTCGACCTCAGCCTCAACCCGACGGTTGATGGCACGCCCTTCCGCAGTGGCGTTGTCGGCAACAGGGCGAGACTCTCCATAACCTACCGCGTTGACCCGGCTACCCGAGACACCGTACTGGTTGACCAGGACGTCACGCACGGCGTTAGCCCGCCGCTCTGACAACCCCTGGTTGTAAGCATCGGTGCCGACGGAGTCGGTGTGTCCCTCAACAACCGTGGTGGTTTGCGGGAACTGCTGCATGAAATCAGCCAGGTTCTTGATATCGCCATAGCTGCCTTCCTTGACTACAGACTTGTCGAAATCAAACTTCACGTCCAACTCGACCCGGACCATTTCAGCGGGCTCGGGCGCCATGGGCTCCTCGACCATAACCTCCTCAACCATCGCCATTTTCTCTGCCTCGGCGCCATGTACCCAGCAGTAAGCTGCCGCCATACCGGCACCGACAAGCGCGCCACCACCAGCCCAGGTCGAGCTTTCGATCGCGCCCAGCGCGGCGCCGCCTACACCCCCAACAGCGGCACACATCGGCCAGTCGCTCTTCTGTAAGCCAGCACAACCAGTCAAGAGGCTGGTCGCCAAGATCAGGGGTACTGCTTTGCTTGTGATGCTCATAAACAAGTCTCCTGTGGGAAATCGGCCCAAAACCGATACTTATGGAGTAAAGACGCCAGTTTTAAAATCCGCCAGATATGGTTGACTCACTTCGGATAAATCATCGCTCTAGGCCATCTCGCGTCAGCACGTTAGTCTTTCCAGCCTTGATCGAGGATTTTCGATGACTGCATGCATGTCTTCCCACACCCCCCAGCAAGCCTTGGCCGCCTTGCTTGAGCGTTACGCCCCGAGCCGCTTGCTGCTGATCGGTGCCAGCGAGCTGCCGGCCATCGCCGCATTCCAGGCCGCCCATGCGGATTGCCAGATCATCCACGTCGCGGCGGGCGCCCTACCGGCTGAGGTGGCTGCGCAACGCTTCGATCTGGCGCTGATCGTCGACTGCCTCGAACACCTGCCAAAGCGCACCGGACTTGAGCTACTCGGCGGCATTCGCAACCTGAATGCCAGCCGCATGGCGGTGTTGGTCGACTTGCAGGCTTGCGCCTGGCAGGACACCGACTTCTACGCCCTGGCCCTGCAAGCCAGCGAACGCTTTCAGCGTGGCGAGCAAACCCTCAACCTGTTCACCTACGATCTGCTCGACTACAAACAGGTACCGGACTGGCTCAACGCCAAATTCTGGGCCAACCCGGAAAACTTCGGTAAGTATTGGTGGTGATGGCATGCTGACCGCCCCACACACGAGCTGCCCTTGCGGCAGCGGCAAGCCTCTGCACGAGTGCTGTGGCCGTTACCACGCAGGCACCCCGGCACCCAGCGCGGAAACCTTGATGCGCTCGCGCTATAGCGCCTATGTACTGGGCCAGGTCGATTATCTGCTGACGACCACCCTACCCGCCCAGCAAGGCGGACTGGACCGCGACGCGATAAGCGCCTGGAGCGCCCAGAGCACCTGGCTTGGTTTGGCAGTGGAAAGCGCCGAGATCCTGGCTGGCCAACCAGGGCACGCCTTTGTCACCTTCACCGTGCGCTGGCACGATGACGACGGCGAGCACAGCCACCGTGAACGCTCAGCCTTCGTGCAGCACCTTGATCGTTGGTATTTCATCGATCCCAGCGTCGAACTGAAAGCCGGACGCAACGACCCATGCCCCTGCGGCAGCAGTCAGAAATTCAAGAAATGCTGCGCAGGCTTTACCTAGCAGGCCGTTGTTAACGCCCTATCGACAACGTAGGTAATTCTCAACTGCCTGCTAGCGACCGGCAGGGGCAGTCGGTTAACTCAAGTTCGGATGCTGGAGCCCTGCGACGAGTCGCTGCGCCGAGTCATAACAGGCTATGGCGAGGAACGGCGACGCAGGGTCAGGGCTGCAAACGCCGCAATTGACTAATAGAACATGCCACACAGACCACTCGCCGACCTTGCACACCGATCCTTATTTGGCCTTGAGTCCGAAGCCGACTAGGCTTCGACGAAATCGCGCGACCTAGGCTCGATTCGATAAGCCAACAAGGAGATGCACATGCAACAAGGAAACTGGTGGGTGGCCGGCCTCGCCGCCCTGACGCTGGCGGGCAACGTGCAGGCGGATGTCCAGGTGAAGCTGGGCAGCACCGCTCGCGTCACCCAGCTGTTCGCTTACCCCAACAACTGCAACGTCATCTGCTATCGCGATTGGAGCCTGGCGCAAACGGTTGAGCACTACCTGACCCAAAGCGTGCAACGTGACGGTTACAGCACCGCCAAGGTCAGCGTCAGCACCGACAACGACCAGCTCTATGCCCACATCAGCGGCGTGCCGGCGGGCTACGGCCAGCCGCTCACCAATCTGCTGGACGCCGGCGATCTGGCCTACCAAGGCGCCAGCAAGCTGAGCGCCGACGGTAAGTGGCAATACAGCTGGTATTTCTTCCTGCCGCTGGGCATGGCCTTGGAAAACCGCCGCAGCGTCGAGTTGTTGCATTTTCCGCCGGACTATTCGCTGACCCAGGCGCAGGACTATCTGGAATCCAAGACCACCGACCGCTGGGCCAGCCTGCTCAGCGTTAACGGCATACCGGCCGAGCTGACCCCTGCCTACCAGACCATCATCGACATCGCGCCCATCGCCGCTCCAGCCAGCGCCGGCAGCTCGCTGGAAGGCACCTACGACTACTTCAAGGCCTACCAGAGCAGCATGGTCGCGCAGTTGACCGAAAGCCAGGACAGCACAGCGCCCTCGCTACCGATGGTGGCCTTCGGTGGCCCGGTACGCGACTGGGTGAAACAGCAGTATGGCGTCAGCCTCGACGTACTCGGCCTCGGTCAGATCACGCCGACGGCCGGACGCACGGTGGCCGTACTGGGCTCCAACCATCCCAGCTATATCTGGTACGCCGCCGATCCGGAGAACTACGGAGGTGACCAACAGAAGGCCGACCAGGCCGGGCTCAAGGTCATGGGCCAGGACATCTCGGCAGCCTGCTGGCAGGCCGGCATGGGGCAGAACCCTGCTGCCGACGCCAGCGCCACTCTCAGCAGCTGCACGCAGAAATGGCAAGTAAACGATAAGCTGCAGACCTGCGAGCTGTTCTATACCTCGATCCGCGACCTCACGCCTGAGCAGGCTCAGACCAAGTGCGCGGCCACGGAGCAAACCGCCGCCAACTATTGACCCGGTGGTAAACCTACCTCTCGGCCGCAGTCAGACCAGGCACGAGTCGCAAAAACCCAAGGCCCGCATGCGCGGGCCTTGGTGCGTCACTCTTGCAACTTCAGGTGCGAGATATCCGGCACTGCTGCATCAGGCTCTGCTCGCGCCTGCTCCATGTCGCTACCGACTGGAGCCAGACTGAACTGCGATAGATCGAGTGGCGGCGCTTGAGGCTCGGGCTTGTCATCCAGCAAGTCGTCACCCAAGGGGGCAATGCCGAAATCCGGCGCATCCACCTCGGCAAAGGCCGCCATGTATTCATCCCGCGGCACCACAGTCAGCCGCCCCGCCGGGGCACTCGCCGGCTGCTGCACGCCAGCTTCGCCAGGCGCTTGTACGGCAGGCGGCGCAGCCAGTTCCACCTCTCCGACCTCCACCGGCATAGCCAGCACCTCGATCAGGGCTCCGGCGCGCGCCAATGTGGCACGGTATTTTTCCGCACTGGCGGCATCCAGGTTGTTCTTGATTACGATGCGCCGCCCGGAAAACAGCATGGCAATGCGCTGGGCATCGGCCTGAAATAGCTTGGCCAGATTGGCTTTGACCTGCTCCAACTGGGCGCCCGGTACTAATTGGCCGGAAAAAGCGATCTCGTAGCGATCCATGGTCATACTCCTGTCCTAATCGACATACAGTATGGCGCAGGTTTTTTTGCCCTCACAACACGTTGCAGCCGAGCAGTTGCTTGTTACACTGGGGCGTCATTCGGAGTATGAAATGTCTTCACCGAGCAAAATAATAATAATTTTCAAGATCTTGCTATTTTCAGCCCTACTTTCAGGCCTCGGCGGATGTTCCACGTGGATGACGGGTGACTTCAAAGATCCCGATGTTCGCCTGATGAAAGTTGAAGTCATCCGCGCCAAGCTGCTGGAACAACGCTTCGTCCTGCGCTTTCGCATCGACAACCCCAATAGCATGAGTCTGCCGGTCCGCGGCCTGGATTATTTGGTCCACCTCAATGAGGTGAAGCTGGCAGAAGGCGAGTCCGATGCCTGGTTCACCGTTCCCGCTTATGGCCACCATGTGTTCGATGTACCGGTACGCACCAACCTCTGGCGGCATGTACGGCAAATCGTCAAATTGCTCGAGCATCCCGATGAACCGATTCGTTATCAGCTCGAAGGCGAGGTAAAAACCGGCTTGTTGTTCGGACGCAGCGTGCACATGAAGCGAAATGGCGAGATAATTCCCGGCGATTTCATCCCGGAGTAACCACGCATGAACCAACAAGCCCACGTCCACGGCCCTGACTGCAACCATGATCACGACCATGACCACCATCACGATCATGGTCATGTACACGGCCCCGACTGCAATCATCAGGAACCTGTGCGCAACGCCTTGAAAGACGTTGGCCGCAATGACCCCTGCCCTTGCGGTAGCCTGAAGAAATTCAAGAAATGCCACGGCGCCTGACTCGCCGATGAGCACCCTAAGCCTGGTTTTACTGGTAACTGGTGTGGCGCTGCTGACGTTACTCGCGCTTTACGCCTTGTTTCTGTGGCGCCGCGTCTGGGCGCAACAGCGCAGCCAGGAACTGGCGACCAATGAACGCCGAGAGCGCCTGGCTGGCGACCTGCACATCCTCGCCGGCAGCCTGCTCGAAGGGCAGCTGCCGCTGATCGAAGGCGCCATCCGCATCAAGGTGCTGCTCGACAACTACGACAGCGCATTGAGCCAGGACACGCGCTGCCAGGTGTTCCATCAACTGTTTGAAGCCACGGCCCAAGTGCCGACCCATAGCGACTGGAAAGCGCTGGACAAGGCCACTCGACGCCAGCACGAAAAGCACTTCCACGAACTGGAGTTGCAGCACAAGGCCGCCGCGCGCACGGCCGCGCGCTGGCTGCTTGAAGATGGCTTGCAGACCCCACCTAAACGGTCTTAACAGTCCCCTAACAGCAATTTCGTCCGCGCCAACCGCGACGCAGGTTGGAAGTCAGGCACCAGTCCCCTAGCCTGCTGCCTTGACGCCAAGCCGCACGCCCCGGCCAGACTCACCTCACACCTGGATCGCCCTTCGTGCTCTGAGCCACCGCCCGCGCCATACAGCCCCCCTTGCCAGGTGCCTTGCCGCTCTCTAACGTACTCACCTCTACACACCCGCCACCGTCCTAATATACGACTGGTCCCATACCCCGCACTGCCAGACTATTGGGCAGCGCACCGACCCTGCCCTTTTCCTGCGTTCTGCAAGGAGCCTGTTGCATGCTATCGCGCGTGTTTCGCCCAATGGCCCACCTGAGCCTAGCCACCGCACTGACCGCCACAGTGGCGCTTAGCGGCTGCCAATCGCTGCTTAGCAGTCGATACCACGACAGCCTGCCTCCGGATCAGGGCATCGTTCGTGTTCAGGGCTTGACCCAAAGCGTAGTGGTACGCCGCAATGCGCTAGGCATGCCACTGATCGAGACCAGCACGTTCCATGACGCGCTGTTCACCCTGGGCTATGTGCATGCCAGTGACCGACTCAGCCAGATGATGAGCCTGCGCCTGATGGCCGAGGGCCGGCTGGCGGAAATGGCGGGACCCGGTGTACTGGAAATCGATCGCTTGATGCGCGCGGTCAACCTGAAAAAAAGCGCCGAGGTGCTCTACGCCAACGCCTCGCCACGCCTCAAGCGGTTCTTCGAGGTCTATGCCCGCGGCGTCAACGCCTACCTGTTCCGCTACCGCGACAAGCTGCCGATGGACCTGGCCGAATCCGGTTACCGCCCAGCCTACTGGAAAGCCGAAGACTCGGTGCTGGTGTTCTGCCTGCTGAATTTCGGCCTGTCGGTCAATCTGCAGGAAGAAATCGCCGCCCTGGTCCTGGCGCAGAAAGTCGGCAGCGACCAGTTGGCCTGGCTGCTGCCGACCTACCCGGACGAACCGCTGCCATACGAGGAAGCGGACAAGCTCAAAGGCCTGGCGCTCAACGGACAGCTTGCCGACCTCAGCGCAGTCAGCAACGCGGCCCGCCAGTTTGCCGACGCCCACATGCTCGGCGTCGCCGCCTCGAACAACTGGGCCATCGCCCCACAGAACAGCCGCAGCGGCAAAAGCCTGCTGGCTAATGACACGCACCTGCCGTTATCCATGCCCTCGGTGTGGAATTTCGTGCAGATCCGCTCGCCCAAATACCAAGTCGCCGGAGTCTCGATTGCCGGCGTCCCGGCGGTGGTTGCAGGCTTTAACGGCAAACTGGGCTGGGGCATGACCATGGTCATGGGCGACAATCAGGACCTGTTCCTGGAGAAAATAAAACGCCAAGGCTCACGACTCTACTATCAGGCCGACGGCAAATGGCTGGCGGCAATGGAACGCCAGGAAACCTTCTTCATCAAGGGCCAGCGGCCAATCCGCGAAACCATCTACGAAACGCGTCATGGCCCCCTGCTGAATTCGCAGCTGGGCGAACGCAAACACAGGCTGCAGCCCCTGCAACTGAGCAGTGGCTACGGTCTGGCCCTGCAGACCACCCAGTTTGAGGCGGACAAGAGCCTCGATGCGTTTTTCGATCTGTCCCGCGCACAGTCGGTGGAGCAGGCCTTCGAGGCTACCCGTGAAGTCCGCGCCATGCCGCTGAACATCGTGTTTGCCGATGCCCAGCACATTGGCTGGCAAGTCACCGGGCGCTTCCCCAACCGCCGCGAAGGCCTCGGCTTGCTGCCCTCGCCTGGCTGGGACAGCCGCTACGACTGGGACGGTTTCGCCGACCCGATGCTCCATCCCTACGACCAAGACCCGCCACAGGGCTGGCTGGGCACCGCCAACCAGCGCACGGTTCCGCGCGGCTATGGCATGCAACTGTCCAACTCCTGGTACTACCCCGAGCGCGCCGAGCGCATCGCGCAACTGGCCGGCAGCGGCAAACACGACACCACCAGCATGATCGCCATGCAATACGATCAGACCTCGCCCTTCGTCGGCAAACTGCAAGGCATGTTCCAGGCCCCGGGCATGGCCGGCCCCTTGCAACAAGCGATCGACGCCCTGCCGGAAACGGCGCGGGCGAAAGCTCGAGAGGCGCTCAGTCGCCTGATGGCTTTCGACGGCAAACTCGCCGCCGACTCGGCCGACGCT
>JBFKAF010000039.1:0-13089 GCA_041621735.1 Pseudomonas sp. | reverse complement strand
ACTGGTCGAGCAATTCGATGAAAGCCAGCGTGGCGCCGGGGGTTTCGGGCACTCCGGTAGTCATTGAGTGACGCTCACCACTTCAGGATGAAATGCCAAGGAGACGTTCAATGAAAGGCTTCAAACGCACCGCCAAGGATGCCGCGCCAGGCCCGAAAAAGCCCGAAGCCAAGACCTGGCTGCCGGGCTTACTGGCCGCCGGCGCTGGCCTGGCGCTTGCGGCAGGGCTGCTCTGGTTTGCGGTATTCGACGGCATTCACCAACAACAAGCGCAACTCAGCCAGGCCTGGGGGGGCGGACAAGCAGCAGCCCTGCAACAAGCACTGAAACAGCTGGCTGCCGACACCCAAGCCGCTGCGCACAACCCGCAACTACTGGAAGCCCTGCAAAGTCAGGAAACCGAGGCGATTCACAGCGCCGAGCGCAACCTCAGCTACTGGCATGGCGTGGTCGACGCGCACCTCAATGCTCCCGGTCAGGCGGTGCAGGACATGAACCGCCGCGCACCGATGAATTTTGCCGCACTGGACATGCTGCGCCGTGTGGAGAAGGGGCAGACGCCGGCCGTCGAGGCTTACAAAATCGACCAGCGCTGGCTGGTCTACAGCGCCGCACCGGTGCGTCTGAGTGATGATCAGCCGCAGCAAGGCACCCTGCTGCTGGCGGTCGAGCTCGAGCGCCTGCTGGCCAGTATCCCCCCGCTGCCGGCCGAGGTGGGCCAGGTGCAGCTCCTGCAGCAGTTCGGCAACACCACCCCTCAACTGCTGACGCAACGCGGTCAGGCGCAGGGCGCGGCCCAGCGTTTCAGCAGTGGCAATCCCCACTGGACACTCAGCTTTACCCCTGGCCCCGCCTTGACCGAGGCGACTTTCTCGCTGCCCCTGCTCGGCCTGGTCCTGTCGCTTGCCCTGGCCGGTGTTCTACTCGGCCTGTATCTAGTGCATAGCGGCCTACAGCGGCGCCTGCGCGATGACGTACGGCAACTCGGCCAATTGCTCAATGAACTCTCCACGGGCAAGTCCGTCAAAGTCTTCAGCCTGGGCTTGCCGGCGCTCGACAGCCTGGCCCAAGCCCTGGCACGCCTGCCGCGCCGCGCCTATGCCACAGCGACCAACGCGTCCGCGGATACCCCCCGCAGCGACGCCGGCCAAGCGACCGCCGCCGCGCCAAGCGAACCGGCCGACTTGGTCGACCCACTGTTTCAAGACGCCGATATCCTCGATATCGATTTTCTCGACGAAGACCAGGATCTCCTGGGACTGGAGCAAACCCCCGTTATGAATACCCCGCACCTCGCGCCAAAATTGCCCGCCGATATCTTCCGCGCTTACGACATCCGCGGCGTAGTCGGCACCAGCCTGACTGCGGAAACCGCCTATTGGGTTGGTCGCGCAATTGGCTCGCAAAGCTTGGCCCAGGGCGAACCGAACGTTGCGGTGGGCCGCGACGGCCGACTGTCTGGCCCCGAGCTGGTGCAGCACCTGATCCAAGGCCTGCTCGACTGCGGCTGCACGGTCAGTGACGTCGGCATGGTGCCGACCCCGGTGGTGTACTACGCCGCCAACATCCTCAGCGGCAAGTCCGCAGTAATGCTCACCGGTAGCCACAATCCACCGGATTACAACGGTTTCAAGATCGTCATCGCCGGCGACACCCTGGCCAACGAACAGATCCAGGCACTGAAGACCCGCATCGATAACAACGACCTCGCCAGCGGTGTCGGCACTGTCGAACAGGTCGACGTGCTGGAGCGCTATTTCAAGCAGATCCGTGACGACATCGCCCTGGCCAAGCCGCTGAAAGTGGTGGTCGACTGCGGTAACGGCGCAGCCGGGGTGATCGCCCCGCAGCTGATCGAGGCACTGGGCTGCACGGTGATTCCGCTGTTTTGCGACGTCGATGGCAACTTCCCCAACCATCACCCGGACCCGGGCAAGCCGGAAAACCTGGTCGACCTGATTGCCAAGGTGAAAGCTGAAAAGGCCGATCTTGGCCTGGCCTTCGACGGCGATGGTGATCGCGTCGGCGTGGTGACCAATACCGGCACCATGGTCTACCCGGATCGCCTGCTGATGCTGTTCGCCAAGGACGTGGTGTCGCGCAACCCCGGCGCCGACATCATCTTCGACGTCAAATGCACCCGCCGTCTGACCCCGCTGATCAGTGGCTACGGTGGCCGTCCAGTGATGTGGAAAACCGGCCACTCGCTGATCAAGAAGAAAATGAGGGAAACCGGCGCCCTGCTGGCCGGCGAAATGAGCGGGCACATCTTCTTCAAGGAACGCTGGTTCGGTTTCGATGACGGCATCTATGCCGCCGCCCGCCTGCTGGAGATTCTCAGCCAGGACAAGCGCGATGCCGAGCAGGTTTTCGCCGCCTTCCCCAGCGATATTTCCACCCCGGAAATCAATATCCAGGTCACCGAACAGAGCAAATTCAGCATCATCGATGCCCTGCAACGCAACGGCGCCTGGGGCGAGGCCAACATCACCACCCTGGATGGCGTGCGCGTCGATTACCCGAAGGGCTGGGGCCTGGTTCGCGCCTCCAACACCACGCCGGTGCTGGTGCTACGCTTCGAGGCCGAGAGCGACGAAGAGCTGGAGCGGATCAAACAAGTATTCCGCACCCAGCTGCACGGCGTTGCACCCGACCTTAATCTGCCGTTTTGATCTGCCGAATTAGTATTGGAGTCCCGCATGACCCTCGAACGTGATGCAGCCACTCAGGTGGCCAAGGTTCTATCCGAAGCCCTGCCGTATATCCGTCGCTTCGTCGGCAAGACCCTGGTGGTCAAATACGGCGGCAATGCCATGGAAAGCGACGAACTGAAGACCAGCTTCGCCCGCGACATCGTGTTGATGAAGGCCGTCGGCATCAATCCGGTGGTGGTGCATGGCGGCGGCCCGCAGATCGGCGACCTGCTCAAGCGCCTGTCGATCGAGAGCCACTTCGTCGACGGCATGCGCGTGACCGACTCGCAGACCATGGACGTGGTCGAGATGGTCCTCGGTGGCCAGGTCAACAAGGACATCGTCAACCTGATCAACCGCCACGGCGGCAGCGCCATCGGCCTGACCGGCAAAGACGCCGAATTGATCCGCGCCAAGAAACTCAAGGTGAGCCGTCAGACCCCGGAGATGACCCAGCCGGAGATCATCGACATCGGCCATGTCGGCGAGGTCACCGGGATCAATACCGACCTGCTGAACATGCTGGTCAAGGGCGACTTCATCCCGGTAATCGCGCCGATCGGCGTCGGCCCGGACGGCGAGTCCTACAACATCAACGCCGACCTGGTGGCCGGCAAGGTCGCCGAGGCGCTGAAGGCCGAGAAGCTGATGTTGCTGACCAACATCGCCGGCCTGATGGACAAGCAGGGCGAAGTCCTCACCGGCCTGACCACCGAGCAGGTCGACGGCCTGATCGCCGATGGCACCATCTACGGCGGCATGCTGCCGAAGATCCGCTGCGCCTTGGAGGCGGTGCAGGGCGGCGTGATCAGCGCTCATATCATCGATGGCCGGGTGCCCAATGCGGTGCTGTTGGAGATTTTCACCGACAGCGGCGTCGGCACCCTGATCTGCAACCAAAAACGCGCCTGAGCCGGACACTGGCCCGCGAACGGATCGGTCGCGCCGAGTAATCGAGCCGCCTGATCCTTCACCCCGCACGTCACAGCAACGAGTGCGCCTGGGCTTTCAGATCTTCCTGGGTGAGGTGTGTGTGACGGTCACGCGCATGCGCCTCACGCAGCCGATCAGGGCCACTGTGATTGCGCGATAAGCAAGCGGCTATGTTTACCCCACCAGGCAGCCCGCATACAGCAGCGCCTAACGGCGCTCGCCACGCAACTCGCTGAGCCGCGCATGGTCGGCAGCGAAGCTGGCCTCGGCCTGCTGGCGGCTGGCCTGATAGCGGTTGATGTCGTTCTGCAGGCGTTGCTGCTCGGCCTTTTGCCCATCGATTTGCGTCAGCAGAGTCGACGGCACCTGGCGTCCGGCCCGCTCATACTCGGCGGCCTGGCTCTGCAAATTGGCCTGCTGACTGCGCGCCGACTGCAAATTACCCCGCGCCACGCCAATCAAGCTATCCAGCTCGGCCAGTTTACGTTGACGCGCCCGATCGACGTCGGCGGGACTGGAATACAGGCGCAACAACTGCGCATCCGAGCTGGCACGGGCCTTCTCCGCCAGTAGGCGTTGCCTTTCTGCGGCAGTCGGCGCGGGTGCTATCACCTTGACCACACGGCCCTGATCATTCAGCACCTCATAGCCCTTGCCGATGAATTCCGGCGGCACGCCCTGTCGGCTAAGCACGGTGACACCCTGATCATCGACATAGCGGTACAGCTCGGTAGCTTGCGCCACGAGCGGCAGCAGCAGGCCGAGCAACAGCGAACACCGCAGCAGAGCCGGTTTGGGCATCGGAGTCACACCTTGTATCGAAGAGTTAGATTCCGTACTCGGCGCGATAGGCTTGCACCGCAGGCAAATACTGCTTGAGTTCGGCATCGTCCGCCAGGTATTCAAGCACCTGCTCGAGTGACACGATGCTCACTACCGGCATGCCGAAGTCGCGCTCGACCTCCTGGATCGCCGACAACTCACCCTGACCACGCTCCTGGCGGTTCAGCGCAATCAGCACGCCCGCGGCTTGCGCGCCCTGGGCCTGAATGATCTGCATTACTTCACGGATAGCCGTACCAGCAGTGATCACGTCGTCGATAATCAGCACTTTCCCCGCCAGAGGTGCACCGACCAGGGTGCCACCCTCGCCATGGTCCTTGGCTTCCTTGCGGTTGAAGCACCAGGGCAGGTCACGCTGGTGATGCTCGGCCAGCGCCACCGCGGTGGTTGCCGCCAGCGGAATGCCTTTATAGGCCGGGCCAAACAACACGTCGAAGGACAGTCCGCTGTTGACCACTGCCGCGGCGTAAAACCGCCCCAACCGGGCCAGCGCCAGACCACTGTCGAACAACCCGGCATTGAAGAAATACGGGCTGGTACGCCCAGACTTGAGAGTGAACTCACCGAAACGCAATACTCCGCGCTCGATGGCAAAACGAATGAAGTCGCGCTGATACGCTTGCATGAAAAGCCCCGGACGGCACGGATTTAGCTAGGAACTCACCTAATGGAGACGAGCTCGGGTATCATACACGCACGTGTTTTTGGGGGCCATTTATGCGGATCATCAGTGTGAACGTGAATGGTATTCATGCTGCAGTCGAGCGCGGTTTGCTCAGTTGGCTGCAAGCACAGAATGCCGACGTGATCTGCCTGCAGGACACCCGCGCCTCCGCCTTTGAACTGGACGACCAAGCCCTCCAACTGGATGGCTATTTCCTCTATGCCTGCGATGCTGAAGTGCCAAGCCAAGGTGGCGTGGCACTCTATTCGCGGTTGCAACCCAAGGCGGTAATCAGCGGCCTCGGCTTTGAAATGGCCGACCGCTACGGGCGTTACCTGCAGGCCGATTTCGACAAAGTGAGTATCGCCACGTTGTTGCTGCCATCCGGGCAGAACGGCGACGAGGATTTGAACCAGAAATTCAAGTTCATGGACGATTTCACCCATTATCTGGACAAGCAGCGCCGCAAGCGCCGCGAGTACATCTACTGCGGCTCGTTCTACGTGGCGCATCAGAAGCTGGACGTGAAGAACTGGCGCGACTGCCAGCAATCGCCCGGCTTCCTCGCACCGGAACGTTCCTGGCTGGATGAAGTGACCGGCAGCATGGGCTATGTCGATGCCTTGCGCGAAGTCAGCCGCGAGGGTGACCAGTTCAGCTGGTGGCCGGACAACGAGCAGGCCGAGCTACTCAATCTGGGTTATCGCTTCGACTATCAGCTGCTCACGCCCGGCATGCGCCGCAGCGTACGCAGCGCGCGGCTGCCACGGCAACCGCGGTTCTCGCAGCACTCACCGCTGACCGTCGACTACGACTGGACGCTCAGCGTGTGAGCAATACCCAGCCAACAAAAAGCCGGCGCGATGCCGGCTTTTTGTTGGCTGGAGAGCAGGCTACTTGATCAGCCGCCAGCAGAACGGGTAGCGGTAGGCCTGCCCCTCGTTGGCCTTGATCCCGGCAATGATCGTCATGACCAAGGCGCCAATGGCGATCAGGCTGGCCAACAGGAAGCCCACCACCACCAACATCAGCAACACGCTGATCATGAAGGCAATGGCCACGCTGATCTGAAAGTTCAGCGCCTCTTTACCCTGCTCGTCGACAAAGGGATCGAGGTCCTTCTTCAGCTGCCAGACGATCAGCGGGCCGATCAGGCTGCCGAAGGGAAAAACGAACCCGAGAAAGGCCGAGAAATGGCAGAACATCGCCCACTGCCGGGCTTCCTGGCTCGGCAGTGGCACCGGCGTTTGCTCGTTCTCACCCATCGTCGCTCTCCTTATGTTGTGCCGCGTATCAGTCGGCCAGCGCCGCCTGCTGCAATTCGAACAACTCGCTCATGCCTTTCTGCGCCAAGGCCAGCATGGCGTTCAGCTCTTCCGACTGGAACGGCGCGCCTTCGGCGGTGCCCTGCACTTCGATGAAGCCGCCACTGCCGGTCATCACCACGTTGAGGTCGGTCTCGGCGGCGGAGTCTTCCAGGTAGTCCAGATCGAGCACTGGCTCGCCCTGGTACATGCCCACCGACACCGCGGCAATCATCTGCTTGAGCGGGTCGCCCCCTTTCAGGCCGCCGCGTTTCTTGATCAGCCGCAATGCATCGACCAGCGCGACCATGGCACCGGTGATCGATGCGGTGCGGGTGCCACCGTCGGCCTGGATCACGTCACAGTCGACGTACAGGGTGTTCTCGCCCAGCTTGGACATGTCCAGAGCGGCGCGCAGCGAACGGCCGATCAAGCGCTGGATTTCCAGGGTACGCCCGCCCTGCTTGCCGCGGCTCGCCTCGCGCTGGTTACGCGAGCCGGTGGCGCGCGGCAGCATGCCGTATTCGGCGGTCAACCAGCCCTGGCCCTGGCCCTTGAGAAAGCGCGGCACGCCAGACTCGACGCTGACCGTGCAGATCACTTTGGTATCACCGAACTCCACCAGCACCGAACCTTCGGCATGCTTGGTGTAGTTGCGGGTGATGCGGATCGAGCGCAACTGATCGGCGGCGCGGCCACTGGGACGTTTCATCGAGGAATACCTGCTCTGGAGTGAAATCTGTTCGGCATTATAGGGCGCGTAAGGCGGCGACGACATGTCGAATTGGGAGCGACCGACGCACTGCGCTACAATCCGGCGTTTTTCGTCCCCACTTACCGAGAGGTCTACCCCATGATCCACAGCATGACGGCCTTCGCCCGCGCCGAACAGGCAACGGCCCACGGCACCCTGAGCTGGGAGCTGCGCTCGGTCAACCACCGCTACCTGGAGCCGCACCTACGCCTGCCGGACGCCTTCCGTGATCTGGAAGGCTCCGCACGCGAATTGCTGCGCCAAGGGTTATCGCGGGGCAAAGTCGAATGCACCCTGCGCTTCGCCGAAGACAGCGCCGGCAAGCCCCTGCAAGTCGATCGCGAGCGTGCCGCACAGCTGATCGCCGCCGCGGAGAGCGTGGCCAGCCTGATCAAGCAACCGGCCCCCCTCAACCCTTTGGAGGTGCTTGGCTGGCCTGGCGTGCTGGTGGCCGATGCCGCCGACCCGCAGGCGCTCAATAAAGCCGCACTGACGCTGTTCACCCAGGCACTGGAGCAACTGAAGAGCGGCCGCGGCCGCGAAGGCGCCGAGCTGGCCAAACTGCTCAACGAGCGCCTGGACAGCATCAGCGCCGAAGTCGCCGCGCTGCGCGAACTGGTGCCGCAGATGCTCGCCACGCAGCGGCAGAAGATCCTCGATCGCTGCAGCGAGATGCAGGCCGAACTCGATCCGCAACGCCTGGAACAAGAGCTGGTGCTGCTCGCGCAGAAAAGCGATGTGGCCGAGGAACTGGATCGCCTGGCCACCCATGTCAGTGAGGTGCGCCGCGTACTGAAAAGTGGTGGCGCCGCGGGACGACGCCTGGACTTCCTGATGCAGGAGCTCAACCGCGAGGCCAACACCCTCGGCTCCAAAGCCTTCGACCCACGCAGCACCCAGGCCGCGGTGAACTTGAAAGTGCTGATCGAGCAGATGCGCGAACAAGTACAGAACATCGAATAAAACGACTGCGCTAGGCTATGTCGCGTGGCCCGGAGCGAAGCGGAGCAACAGCCAAAGGCTGGCCCGCCGAGCGAGCGCAGCGAGTAAATCAGATCCGACCCGAGAATTGCTTATGACCCTCACCACCGGCACCCTCTACATCATTTCCGCTCCTTCTGGCGCCGGCAAGACCAGCCTGGTCAAGGCGCTACTCGACAGCGA
Source organism: Pseudomonas sp. (assembly GCA_041621735.1). GTDB lineage: Bacteria > Pseudomonadota > Gammaproteobacteria > Pseudomonadales > Pseudomonadaceae > Aquipseudomonas. The sequence goes on along the minus strand of JBFKAF010000039.1, from coordinate 4,734 downwards.
GGCGCTGATTCGCGTCTCGGTGTCACACACCACCCGCGCCATGCGCCCGGGCGAAGTGGAAGGGGTGAACTACCACTTCACCAGCCGCGAGCAGTTCCACGGCATGCTCGACAACAACGAGTTCCTCGAGCACGCCGAAGTATTCGGCAACCTCTATGGCACCTCGCAAAAGTGGGTCGAGCAAACCCTGGCCGAAGGTTTCGACCTGATTCTGGAAATCGACTGGCAGGGCGCACAACAGGTACGCCGGCTGATGCCCCAGGCCAAGTCGATCTTCATTCTGCCGCCGACCCAGGAGGCCCTGCGCCATCGCCTGACCAACCGCGGCCAGGACAGCGGCGAAATCATCGAACAACGCATGCGTGAAGCCGTCAGCGAGATGAGCCACTACGTCGAATATGACTACCTGCTGATCAACGACGACTTCGCCCACGCCCTCAGCGACCTGAAAGCCATCTTCCGCGCCAACCAGTTGCTGCAGAGCCCGCAGCAGCAACGTCACACCGGCCTGCTCAGCGAGCTGCTGGCCTGAGCAGGCGCCGCCCCCGGAGAAATCAGTGCTTCCCTTAATGCGGGGGTTTTTTTAAACTCTTTAGTCCGCTCGCCCATTCGGGCCCAGCTTTATCTGCATTTTGCTACGAGGAACACCATGGCTCGCGTAACCGTCGAAGACTGCCTGGACAACGTTGAAAACCGCTTCGAGCTGGTCATGCTTGCCACCAAGCGTTCGCGCCAACTCGCCACCGGCGGTAAAGAGCCGAAGCTGGCCTGGGAAAATGACAAGCCGACCGTGGTTGCCCTGCGTGAAATCGCCGCCGGCCTGGTCGACTACGACGTGATCGCGCAAGACGAAATCGTCGAAGAAGAACCGCTGTTTGCGGCATTCGAGGAAGAGGCCAACGAGCCTCAGTAAATTTATGCCGGGTCGACGTCATACGGCGCAGGGTCATCGCAATCGGCAGGGGGAGCACCCATGCCGAGCATAGACGCCCTCGCCGATCGACTTTCGACCTACCTCGGCAGCGACCAGGTCAATCTGGTCCGGCGTGCCTACTTCTACGCCGAACAAGCCCACGACGGCCAACGCCGACGTAGCGGCGAAGCCTACGTCACCCATCCCCTGGCGGTGGCGAATATTCTTGCCGACATGCACATGGACCATCAGAGCCTGATGGCCGCGATGCTGCATGACGTAATCGAAGACACCGGGATCGCCAAGGAAGCGCTGCATGCGCAGTTCGGCGAAACCGTGGCCGAACTGGTCGACGGAGTCAGCAAGCTGACTCAGATGAACTTCGAGACCAAAGCCGAGGCGCAGGCCGAGAACTTCCAGAAGATGGCCATGGCCATGGCCCGCGATATCCGCGTGATCCTGGTCAAGCTGGCCGACCGCCTGCACAACATGCGCACCCTGGAAGTGTTGTCCGGCGAGAAACGCCGGCGCATCGCCAAGGAAACCCTGGAGATCTACGCGCCGATTGCCAATCGCCTGGGCATGCACAGCATGCGGGTGGAGTTCGAGGACCTCGGGTTCAAGGCCATGCACCCGATGCGCTCCGAGCGCATCCGCATCGCGGTACGCCGCGCGCGTGGTAACCGCAAGGAAATCGTCAACAAGATCGAAGAGTCGCTGACCCACTGCCTCGCCCGCGAAGGCCTGGAAGGCGACGTGCTCGGGCGCGAGAAGCACCTCTACGGCATCTACCAGAAGATGCGCGGCAAACGTCGGGCGTTCAACGAGATCATGGACGTCTACGCCTTCCGCATCGTGGTCGACAAGGTCGACACCTGCTACCGCGTGCTCGGCGCCGTGCACAACCTGTACAAGCCGCTGCCCGGACGCTTCAAGGATTACATCGCGATCCCCAAGGCCAACGGTTACCAGTCGCTGCACACCACGCTGTTCGGCATGCATGGGGTGCCCATCGAAATCCAGATTCGCACCCGCGAGATGGAGGAGATGGCCAACAACGGCATCGCCGCGCATTGGCTGTACAAGTCCAACGAAGAAGATCAGCCCAAGGGCACCCACGCCCGCGCCCGCCAGTGGGTCAAGGGCGTGCTGGAAATGCAGCAGCGCGCCGGCAATTCGCTGGAATTCATCGAGAGCGTGAAGATCGACCTGTTCCCCGACGAGGTCTACGTGTTCACCCCCAAGGGCCGCATCATGGAGCTACCGAAAGGCTCCACCGCGGTCGACTTCGCCTACGCGGTGCACACCGATGTCGGCAACACCTGCATCGCCTGCCGTATCAACCGCCGCCTGGCGCCGCTGTCGCAAGCACTGGAAAGCGGTTCGACGGTGGAAATCGTCAGCGCCCCCGGCGCCCGGCCAAACCCGGCCTGGCTGAACTTCGTGGTCACCGGCAAGGCCCGTACGCACATTCGCCATGCCTTGAAACTGCAGCGCCGCTCCGAGTCGATCAGCCTCGGCGAGCGCCTGCTGAACAAGGTGCTGGCCGGCTTCAACAGCCACCTGGACAAGCTCACCCACGAACGCGTGCAAGCGGTGCTCGCCGAGTATCGCCTGGACGTCATCGAAGACCTGCTGGAAGACATCGGCCTGGGCAATCGCATGGCCTACGTGGTGGCCCGTCGCCTGCTGGCCAGCGACGGCGAGGAACTGCCGAGCGCCGAGGGCCCGCTGGCGATCCGCGGCACCGAAGGCCTGGTGCTGAGCTACGCGAAATGCTGCACGCCGATCCCCGGCGACCCCATCGTCGGTCACCTGTCCGCCGGCAAAGGCATGGTGGTGCACCTGGAAACCTGCCGCAATATCGGCGAAATCCGGCATAACCCGGAGAAATGCATCCAGCTGTCCTGGGCCAAGGATGTGGTCGGCGAGTTCAACGTCGAACTGCGCATCGAGCTGGAGCACCAGCGCGGCCTGATCGCCCTGCTGGCCGGTAGCGTCAACGCCGCCGACGGCAATATCGAGAAGATCAGCATGGACGAGCGCGATGGCCGCATCAGCGTCGTGCAACTGGTGGTCAGCGTACACGACCGCGTGCACCTGGCCCGGGTGATCAAGAAGCTGCGCGCGCTGGCCGGGGTCATTCGCATCACCCGGGTTCGCGCCTAAGCACATGCCAATAGACTGATTCCCATTAGAGTGGGCCTGAGCCCACCGCACTCGCTAAATCCGTTGGCGGGCTACGCCCCCTACCCTCACCAGGAGAACTTCATGAGCAAGAGCGTTATCAATAGCGACAAAGCCCCGGCCGCCATCGGCACTTACTCCCAGGCGATCAAAGCCGGCAACACCGTGTATGTGTCCGGGCAGATCCCGCTGGACCCACAGACCATGGAGCTGGTCGAAGGCTTCGAAGCACAGACCGTGCAGGTCTTCGAAAACCTCAAGGCCGTCGCCGAGGCCGCAGGCGCTTCATTCAAGGACATCGTCAAGCTGAACATCTTCCTCACCGACCTGTCGCACTTCGCCAAGGTCAACGAGGTCATGGGGCGTTATTTCGACCAGCCCTACCCGGCTCGTGCCGCCATCGGCGTGGCTGCTCTGCCGCGCGGCGCCGCAGTGGAAATGGACGCTATCCTGGTACTCGACTAAGTACCCCGGCGGGGTTCATACCCCGCCACTTTTATCGGCCCAGCGCATCATCCGGCCGCCAGGCTACCGCTCGGTGCAGCGCGCCTCGGCGGTGCCAGCCCACTGCTCACTGCCCAGCCAGGCCCGCCAGCACGGCCGCATAACCCTCGCGGTAGCTCGGGTACTGCGGAGCCCAGCCCAGCGCCCGCGCCCGCGCATTGCTGCAACGCTTGCTGCCGACACGGCCCAGCGTCGACTCCTCGGCCCAGTGACTGACGCCCAGTTGCGCGCGTAACCAGGCCACCACTTCGTGCAGCGCGGCCGGCTCGTCGTCGACCCCGACATAGCAGTCCTCCAGCGCCACCCCACGGGCATCGGCTTGCAGCAGGAACGCCAGCAGGCCCGCGGCATCCTCAACATGAATGCGATTGCCATACAGCGGCGGCTCAGCCGCCACCCGATAGCCTTGCTGTACCTGATTGATCAGGCGCTGCCGACCCGGCCCATAGAGTCCGCTCAGGCGCACCACGCTCGCCGGGATAGCGCTGTGCAGCGCGAGCTGCTCGGCTTCGCCCATCACCCGCCCGGAAAAGCCCTCGGCGGCGGCCGGCGACTGCTCGTCGACCCACTCGCCCTGCCGCTGGCCGTACACCCCACTACTGGAGACGAACAGCAGACGCCGTGGCCGTTGCCCATGCTGCGCCAGCCAACCGAGCACCCGGCGCAGCCCCTCGACATAGGCGGCGCGATAACCCGCCTCGTCGTATTGATTGGCCGCCGCGCAATACACCAGGTAGTCCAGCGCGCCAGTGGGCCACTCGGCCGGACACTGATCGACCTGCAAATCGCCGGCTACCGGCAGAATCTGCGCCGGCAGCGCGGCAACCGTGCGGCGCAGGCCATGCACCGTCCAGCCGGCATCGGCCAGGCGCAGCCCCAGGCGGCTACCGACATCTCCGCAACCGGCAATCAACAGCCTCGCTGAACCCATCACAAGCGCCTCCAGAATATCCGTGAGGCGCAGTGTAGCGCGGTTGGTTCATTGCAATGCAAAGGCTATGCTTAGCGGCAACTTAATGGATAAACACTATGACCCTCACCGAACTGCGCTACATCGTCACCCTCGCTCAGGAGCAACACTTCGGCCACGCGGCCGAGCGCTGCCACGTCAGCCAGCCGACCCTGTCGGT
>JBFKAF010000038.1:0-13112 GCA_041621735.1 Pseudomonas sp. | reverse complement strand
TCGATGGCAACAAGGCCATCACCAGCGAAGATCTGCTCAAGGGCCTCAATCAATCGGGTTTGGCGGAAGGTGAAATCTTCCAGCGCGCGACCCTCGAAGGGGTGCGCAACGAACTGCAGCGCCAGTATGTGGCTCAGGGCCGCTACTCCGCGGAGATTGAAACCGAAGTGATTCCCCAGCCGCGCAACCGCGTGGCGCTGAAAATCAATATCAGCGAAGGCTCGGTCGCGGCCATCCAGCACATCAACGTGGTGGGCAATAGCGTTTTTGCCGACGAAGACCTGATCGACCTGTTCGAGTTGAAGACCAGCAACTGGCTGTCCTTCTTCAAGAACGACGACAAGTACGCCCGTGAGAAACTGTCCGGCGACTTGGAGCGACTGCGTTCCTATTACCTGGATCGCGGCTACATCAATATGGACATCTCCTCCACCCAGGTGTCCATTACCCCGGACAAGAAGCACGTCTACATCACCGTCAACGTTGACGAAGGGCAGAAGTACACCGTTCGCGAGGTGCGCCTCAGTGGCGACCTGAAGGTGCCTGAAGAAGATGTCCGGGCATTGTTGCTGGCCAAGGAAGGGCAGGTATTCTCGCGCAAGGTGATGACCACCACGTCCGAGCTGATCACCCGTCGTCTGGGTAACGAGGGCTATACCTTCGCCAACGTCAATGGCGTGCCAGAGGCCCATGACGAGGACAACACGGTATCGATCACCTTCTTCGTCGATCCGGGTAAGCGCGCTTACGTCAACCGCATCAACTTCCGTGGCAACACCAAGTCGGAAGACGAAGTGCTGCGTCGCGAGATGCGCCAGATGGAGGGCGGCTGGGCCTCGACCTATTTGATCGACCAGTCGAAAACCCGCCTCGAGCGTCTGGGCTTCTTCAAGGAAGTCAACGTCGAAACCCCGCAGGTGCCGGGCACCGACGATCAGATCGATGTGAACTACAGCGTTGAAGAGCAGGCTTCCGGTTCGATTACCGCCAGCGTCGGTTTCGCCCAGAACGCCGGTTTGATCCTGGGTGGCTCGATCACCCAGAACAACTTCCTCGGTACGGGTAACAAGGTCAGCGTCGGCCTGACCCGCAGTGAATACCAGGAACGCTACAACTTCGGCTTTGTCGATCCCTACTGGACAGCCGATGGCGTCAGCCTGGGCTACAACGCCTTCTATCGCACCACCGACTACGACGAGCTCGACACCGATGTGTCCAGCTATGCGGTGGACAGCTATGGGGTAGGCGCCAGTATTGGTTACCCGATCAGCGAGACCGCGCGCCTGACCTATGGCCTGACGGTCCAGCAGGACACCATTAACACCGGCGTGTTCACTGTCGATGAGATCTTCAATTTTCTTGAGCGCGAAGGTGATAGCTACCTGAACCTCAAGGCTTCGGTGGGCTGGTCCGAGTCGACGTTGAACCGTGGCGTGATGGCCAACCGTGGACACTCCCAGAGCTTGGTGCTCGAGTCTACGGTGCCGGGCAGCGATCTGTCGTTCTTCAAGGTCGACTACCGTGGCCAGGTATTCAAGCCGCTGACAGATAACTACACCCTGCGATTCCACACGGAACTGGGCTATGGCGACAGCTATGGCTCCACCGAGGAGCTACCGTTCTACGAGAACTACTATGCCGGTGGCTTCAACTCGGTGCGTGGCTTCGAGGACAGCAGCCTGGGCCCGCGTAGCACCCCAAGTCGCGGTGAGGCTGTAACCGGTAATGCAGGTACGTTGCTGGATCCCGATCAAGACCCGCTGCCGTTCGGTGGTAACGTGCTGGTTCAGGGGGGCGTGGAACTGCTGTTCCCAATGCCGTTCGTCAAGGATCAGCGTTCGCTGCGTACCGCACTGTTCTGGGACGTGGGTAATGTCTTCGATACCACATGCGGTCGCTCCCAGACCGACTGCGGCAGCATCAATCCCGGTGATCTGGCCAGTTCGGTTGGTGTTGGCCTGACCTGGATCACCGCCCTCGGCCCGCTGAGCTTCAGCCTGGCAATGCCGGTGGTGAAGCCGGATGATGCCGATACCCAGGTATTCCAATTCTCTCTCGGTCAGACGTTCTAAGCGCCTGTGTACCGAACAACGACAACAGTTTCTGCAGGAGTGCATCGTGCGTAAGTTGACCCAACTGGTTCTATTAACTGCTGCCCTGCTGGCAACCCCAGCGTTCGCCGAAATGAAAGTGGCGGTACTCAACTATCAAATGGCCCTGCTCGAGTCCGATGCGGCCAAGCGTTATGCCGTGGATGCCGAGAAGAAGTTCGGCCCGCAGCTGAGCAAGCTGAAGACCCTGGAAAGCGATGCCAAGCGCATCCAGGATCGCATGGTCAAGGATGGCGAGAAGATGCAGACCGCCGAGCGCGAGCGTCTGGAGTTGGAATTCAAGCAGAAGGCCCGCGACTTCCAGTTCCAGTCCAAGGAATTGAACGAAGCCAAAGCCATCGCCGATCGCGAGATGCTGAAGAAGCTCAAGCCGAACCTGGATAAAGCCGTTGAAGAAGTGATCAAGAAAGGCAACTTCGACCTGGTTCTCGAGCGCGGTGCAGTGATCGATGTCAAACCTCAATTCGACATCACTCGCCAAGTCATCGAGCGCATGAATCAGCTGCGCTGACCATGACGGCAGTCGTGTTTAAACTCGGCCAACTGGCTGAACGTTTGGGGGCGGAGCTGCGTGGCGATGCCAATAAGGCGATCGGCGGTCTGGCTACCTTGCAGGAAGCCGGCCCCGATCAGCTGAGCTTTCTGGCCAACCCGCAATACCGCAAATACCTGAGCGACTGTCGTGCCGGCGCGGTCTTGTTGACTGCGGCCGATGCCGACAGCTACGGCGGCGATGCGCTGGTCGTGGCCAATCCTTACCTGGCATACGCAACACTGTCTCACCTGTTCGATCGCAAGCCACAAGTCGTGGCTGGCGTGCATGCGACTGCGCGGATTGCCGTCGATGCGCAGGTCGATAGCAGTGCCAGTATCGGTCCTTATGCCGTGGTCGAGAGCGGGGCGCAGATCGCCGCCGGCGTCACGGTCGGCGCGCATTGCGTGATCGGCGCGCGCTCGGTGATCGCTGAAGGGGGCTGGCTCGCGCCACGAGTGACCCTGTACCACGATGTGCGTATCGGGCGTCGGGTGGTGATTCAGTCGGGCGCGGTGATTGGTGGCGAAGGTTTCGGTTTCGCCAGTGAGAAGGGTGTCTGGCTGAAGATCGCGCAAATCGGCGGGGTGCTTATCGGTGACGATGTCGAAATTGGCGCCAATACCACCATCGACCGTGGCGCGCTGTCCGACACCGTGATTGGTAATGGGGTCAAGCTGGATAACCAGATCATGATTGCGCACAACGTGCAGATCGGTGACAACACCGCGATGGCGGGGTGCGTGGGTATTTCTGGCAGTACCAAGATTGGCAAGAATTGCATGATCGCCGGCGGTGTCGGCATGGTTGGGCATATCGAGGTGTGCGATGGCGTATTCGTCACCGGTATGACCATGGTCACCCGTTCGATTACCGAGCCAGGGGCTTACTCCTCCGGTACCGCAATGCAGCCTGCGGGTGAGTGGAAAAAGAGTGCCGCGCGGATTCGTCAGTTGGATGATATGGCACGGCGTCTCAAGCAGTTGGAAAAACAGCTGGCTGCCGTGACCTCGAGCGGCAACCCCTCATCTGATGCCTGAGCCGGTAACTGCCGCGCTCTTATTTTTTTACTACAGGCTTCTCCGGAAATGATGGACATCAACGAAATTCGCGAATACTTGCCGCACCGTTACCCCTTCCTGCTGGTGGATCGGGTGGTGGACCTGGATGTTGAGGGCAAGTGTGTGCGTGCCTATAAGAATGTCAGCATCAATGAGCCATTCTTCAATGGTCATTTTCCTGAGCATCCGATCATGCCGGGTGTGCTGATTATCGAAGCCATGGCCCAGGCCGCTGGAATCCTTGGCTTCAAGATGATGGGCGTGAAGCCGGCTGACGGTACCCTGTATTACTTCGTGGGTTCGGACAAGCTACGCTTTCGTCAGCCAGTGGTACCGGGCGATCAGCTGATCCTCGAGGCCAAGCACCTGAGCAACAAGCGCAGCATATGGAAGTTTGCCTGTACGGCCAGCGTGGATGGTAAGGAAGTCTGTTCGGCTGAAATTATCTGTGCGGAACGCAAACTATGAGTTTGATTGACCCTCGCGCCATTATCGATCCCAACGCCAAGCTGGCCGACGACGTTGTCGTCGGCCCTTGGTCGATTATCGGGGCCGATGTGGAAATTGGCGAGGGTACAGTGCTTGGGCCCAATGTAATCATCAAAGGGCCAACCAAGATTGGTAAGCACAACCGGGTCTACCAATTCTCTTCGCTCGGTGAAGACACGCCTGATCGCAAGTACAAGGGCGAGCCAACGCGCCTGGTGATCGGTGATCACAACATCATCCGTGAAGGTGTCACCATGCATCGCGGCACGATCCAGGATCGTGACGAGACCACTGTGGGTGACCATAACCTGATCATGGCCTATGCCCATATTGGCCACGACAGTGTGGTCGGTAACCATTGCATCCTGGTCAACAACACGGCGCTGGCGGGTCATGTGCACATAGGCGACTGGGCGATTTTATCCGGCTACACCCTGGTGCATCAGTTCTGTCATATCGGCGCGCACAGTTTTGCCGGTATGGGCACTGCAATTGGTAAGGATGTGCCGGCTTATGTGACGGTCTCCGGCAACCCGGCGGAAGCCCGGAGCATGAACTTCGAGGGCCTGCGCCGTCGTGGTTTCAGTGTCGAGGCGATCCATGCCCTGCGGCGTGCCTACAAGACGGTGTACCGGCAGGGGCTGACCATCGAGCAGGCGCTGCTGGAGTTGGCCGAGCCTTCCGCGCAGTTCCCCGAAGTCGCGGTGTTCCGCGACTCGATCGAGTCTTCCAAGCGCGGCATCACCCGCTAACTTATGGGTGATGTATTGCGTGTCGCGCTGGTGGCAGGCGAGGCCTCTGGCGATATTCTCGGCGCGGGTCTGATGCAGGCGCTGAAAGCCCGCCATCCGCATGTCGAGTTCATCGGTGTCGGCGGTCCGCTGATGCAGGCCGAAGGGCTGAGCTCGTATTTCCCGATGGAGCGTCTGGCGGTAATGGGCCTGGTCGAGGTGCTCGGCCGCCTGCCGGAGTTGCTGGCGCGGCGCAAGCGCCTGATCAAGGGTCTGATCGCAGCCAAACCGGACGTGTTCATTGGTATCGACGCGCCTGATTTTAACCTGACTGTAGAGCTCAAGCTGCGCCGTGCTGGGATCAAGACGGTGCACTACGTCAGCCCTTCGGTCTGGGCATGGCGCAAGAAGCGGGTACTGAAAATTCGCCAGGCCTGCGACCTGATGCTGACCCTGTTCCCCTTCGAGGCGCAGTTCTATGACGCGCACAGTGTGCCAGTGCGCTTTGTTGGCCACCCCTTGGCTGACGCGATTCCTGTGCAGGCCGATCGTATGGCGGCGCGAGCGGCACTGGATTTGCCGCTGGACTGCCCGGTTGTCGCCTTGCTGCCTGGTAGCCGAGGTGGTGAAGTGGCGCGCCTGGGTAGCCTGTTTCTCGATGCCGCCGTGCGTTTGCGGACCCTGCGCCCGGGTATTCGATTCGTCTTGCCGTGTGCCAGTCCGGAAAGGCGTGAGCAGCTGGAGCAACTGTTGGTGGGGCGCGATTTGCCGTTGACCTTGCTCAATGCCCGCTCCCACGATGCGTTGGCCGCTTGTGATGCGGTGCTTATCGCGTCCGGTACGGCGACGCTGGAGGCCTTGCTGTACAAGCGGCCGATGGTAGTGGCCTATAAGGTCGCGCCGCTGACTTATCGTATTCTCAAACGCCTGGTGACCAGCCCTTATATTTCCTTGCCTAACCTGCTGGCTGAGCGCTTGCTGGTGCCCGAGTTGATTCAGGATGCCGCCACGCCGGAGGCCTTGGCTCAGTTGTTGGCGCCGCTACTGTCGGGTGGCGAGGTGCAAACCGAAGGGTTCGATGTGATTCACCGTGCCCTGCGTCGCGATGCCTCTGCCCAGGCGGCAGAGGCGGTGCTCACGTTGGCGGAGCGGGGCTGATGCAGTTGGGGTTGGATTTCAACCTGGTGCAGGAGCTGGTGGCTGGGGTCGATGAAGTCGGCCGCGGTCCGCTCTGCGGCGCCGTGGTGACCGCCGCGGTGATACTCGATCCGCAGCGGCCGATTCTCGGCTTGAATGACTCGAAAAAACTCAGCGAAGCGCGTCGCGATGCACTCTTCGATGAGATTTGTGAGAAAGCCTTGGCCTGGTGCATTGCCCGGGCCGAGGTGGAAGAGATCGACCGGCTGAATATTCTCCATGCCACCATGCTGGCGATGCAGCGTGCGGTCGAGGGGCTGAGCATCACGCCGAAGCTGGCGTTGATCGACGGCAATCGCTGTCCCCGTCTGCAGGTGCCCAGTGCCGCTGTGGTCAAAGGCGACAGCCAGGTGCCGGCGATCGCCGCGGCATCGATCCTGGCCAAAGTCAGTCGCGACCGTGAAATGCGTGTATTGGATGCGCAATACCCCGGCTATGGCATCGCCGGACACAAAGGCTATCCCACCGCCGTGCATCTGGAAGCCCTGCAGCGTCTGGGGCCAACGCCGATTCATCGGCGTTCGTTCGCGCCCGTGCGCAGGTTGCTTGAGTGCTAGCGCACTGGGTAATCTCGCCTGGCTGAATACTCGAGTCGCCCACTCCTAAGCCTGCAGCGATTCTGGTGTCGCACCGGCTGGTGAAGGCGTGCGGATCGCCTACGGTTTCTATTCCTGGGCAAACGCTAGGCGGTTAAGCCTTGAGCTGATGTTTCTCCCAAGGCCCGGTACAATCCGGGCCTTGTCGTTTTTGTGTTTTGTATAGGACTGCCATGACCGCCTCGTTCGTCCACCTGCGTCTGCATACCGAGTATTCCCTGGTCGATGGTCTGGTGCGGGTCAAGCCCTTGATCAAGGCCGTTGCCGGTGCGGGCATGCCTGCGGTGGCCGTCACCGACCAGAGCAATATGTGCTCGCTGGTGAAGTTCTATAAGGCGGCGATGGGCGGCGGGATCAAACCGATCTGTGGCGCCGATATCTGGATGGCCAGTGACGAGGAAGATGGTCCGCTGAGCCGCATGACCCTGTTGGCGATGAATACCCAGGGCTATCGCAATCTCACCGAGTTGGTCTCGCGCGGCTGGACCGAGGGGCAGAGCAACGACCTAGTGATTATCCGGCGTGACTGGGTCAAAGGCGCCGCCGAAGGACTGATTGCCCTGTCCGGGTCGAAGGAGGGCGAGATCGGTCACGCCTTGCTCAATGGCGACCTGGCCGCTGCCGAGGCGCTGTTGCGGGAGTGGCTGGCGGTATTCCCGGAGCGCTTCTATCTGGAGCTGCAGCGCACCAGTCGGATCAACGATGAAGAGCATGTGCACGCCGCCGTGGCGTTGGCCGAGCGTGTCGGCGCGCCGTTAGTGGCGACCAACGATGTGCGCTTTATCAAGCAGGGCGATTACGAGGCTCACGAAACCCGGGTGTGCATCGGTGAAGGGCGCTCGCTGGATGACCCGCGGCGCGTGCGCGGTTACTCGGATCAGCAGTACCTGAAGACCCCGGAAGAGATGTGGGAGTTGTTCAGCGACTTGCCGGAAGCGCTGGAAAACACCGTCGAGATCGCCAAGCGCTGCAATATCGAGGTGCAGCTGGGCAAATACTTCCTGCCCGACTTCCCGGTGCCGGCCGGCATGACCATGGACGAATACTTTCGTCAGGTCTCCTTCGATGGCCTGGATGAGCGGCTTGAGGTGTTGTTGCCCAAGGACACCCCGGACTACGAGGCGAAGAAACAGGTCTATATCGATCGCTTGAATTTCGAGCTGGATATCATTATCCAGATGGGCTTTCCCGGTTACTTCCTCATCGTCATGGACTTTATCCAGTGGGCCAAGAGCAATGGCGTACCGGTGGGCCCTGGCCGGGGGTCGGGTGCCGGCTCGCTGGTGGCCTATGTGCAGAAAATCACCGACCTCGACCCGTTGGCCTATGACCTGCTGTTCGAGCGCTTCCTCAATCCCGAGCGGGTATCGATGCCCGACTTCGACGTCGACTTCTGCATGGACGGCCGTGACCGGGTGATCGATTACGTGGCCGAGAAATATGGGCGCAACGCGGTCAGCCAGATCATCACCTTCGGCACCATGGCGGCCAAGGCGGTGGTGCGCGACGTGGCGCGGGCGCAGGGCAAGTCCTATGGCCTGGCGGATCGTCTGTCGAAGATGATTCCCTTCGAGGTCGGCATGACTCTGGAGAAGGCCTACGAGATGGAGGAGCCGCTGCGCGACTTCCTCAAGGTCGACGAGGAGGCGGCGGAAATCTGGGAGATGTCGCTCAAGCTCGAGGGCATAACCCGCGGCACCGGCAAGCACGCCGGTGGCGTGGTGATCGCACCGACCAAGTTGACCGACTTCTCGCCGATCGCCTGTGATGACGAAGGCGGTGGCCTGGTCACCCAGTTCGACAAGGATGACGTGGAGTCGGCGGGGCTGGTCAAGTTCGACTTCCTCGGCCTGCGCACCCTGACCATCATCAAGTGGGCGATGGAGACCATCAATCGCGAGCAGGCCAAGCAAGGCCTGCCCGACCTGAATATCGATTTTATTCCGCTGGACGACAAACCGACTTTTGCCATGCTGCAGAAAGCCGAGACCACGGCGGTGTTCCAGCTCGAGTCGCGCGGCATGAAGGAGCTGATCAAGAAACTCAAGCCCGACTGCCTGGAAGACATGATCGCCCTGGTGGCGCTGTTCCGTCCGGGGCCGCTGCAGTCCGGCATGGTGGATGACTTCATCAACCGTAAACACGGCCGCGAACCGATTTCCTACCCGCATCAGGACTATCAGTACCCGGGCCTGGAGCCGGTGCTCAAGCCCACCTACGGCATCATCCTGTATCAGGAACAGGTGATGCAGATCGCCCAGGTCATGGCCGGCTACACCCTGGGCGGTGCGGATATGCTGCGTCGCGCCATGGGTAAGAAGAAGCCCGAGGAGATGGCCAAGCAGCGCGGCGGCTTTATCGAAGGCTGCGCCAATAACAACATCGATGCAGACCTGGCCGGTAACATCTTCGATCTGGTGGAAAAGTTCGCCGGCTACGGTTTCAACAAATCGCACTCGGCCGCCTATGGCCTGCTGTCTTATCAGACAGCCTGGCTCAAGGCCCATCACTCTGCCGCCTTTATGGCCGCGGTGTTGTCGGCGGATATGCACAACACCGACAAGGTGGTGACCCTGATCGAGGAATGCCGCAGCATGAAGCTGCGCCTCGATGCGCCGGACGTGAATACCTCGGAGTTCAAGTTCACGGTCAATGACGACGGCCGTATCGTCTATGGTCTGGGCGCGATCAAGGGCGTGGGCGAAGGCCCGGTCGAGGCGATTGTCGAGTCGCGCCGCGATGGTCCGTTCAAGGACCTGTTCGATTTCTGTTCGCGGATCGACCTCAAGCGCATCAACAAGCGCACCCTCGAGGCGTTGGTCCGGGGTGGCGCGCTGGATCGCCTGGGGCCTTATTTTCATGACGAGATCAAGGCCTATCACGCCAATATCGACCGTAACCGTGCGGTGCTGCTCGCCTCGATGGAGGAGGCCGTGCAAGCCGCCGAGCAGACGGCGCGTAGCCATGACAGTGGCCACATGGACCTGTTCGGCGGGGTATTCGCCGATGCCGAAACGGATGTCTACGCCAGTCACCGCCAGGCTCGCGAGCTGTCGCTGAAGGAGCGCCTGAAAGGCGAGAAAGACACCCTGGGTCTGTACCTGACCGGTCACCCGATCGATGAGTACGAAGGCGAAGTGCGACGTTTCGCGCGCCAGCGGATCATCGACCTGAAACCGGCGCGCGATAGCCAGACCGTGGCCGGGCTGATCATCAATCTGCGGGTGATGAAGAACAAGAAGGGCGACAAGATGGGCTTCATCACCCTGGACGACCGTTCGGGGCGGATCGAAGCCTCGTTGTTCGCCGATGCCTTCAATAGCGCCCAGGCCCTGCTGCAAACAGATGCCCTGGTGGTAGTCGAGGGCGAGGTGAGCAACGACGATTTCTCCGGTGGTTTGCGCCTGCGTGCCAAGCGCGTGATGAGCCTGGAGGAGGCCCGCACCGGGCTGGCCGACAGCCTGCGGCTGAAGGTCGCCAGTGCGGCGTTGAAGGGGGATCGCCTGCGTTGGCTGGCTGAGCTGTGCGGTCGTCATCGCGGTGCGTGTCCGGTCACCCTGGATTACACCGGCGACGAGGCGCGGGCCTTGTTGCAGTTTGGTGATGGCTGGAAAATCGAGCCGGCCGACAGCTTGATTCAGGCATTGCGTGACCAGTTCGGGCGAGACAACGTCTTCCTGCACTACCGCTGATTTGTGGGGCTTAGGCCTCGCACCTTGGCAGCGACACTTGTTAGGCTTTGTACGAAAAACCTGTGTTTGGATGCGTTTCGTACAAACCCTGGTGTCGACCTGAATGCGCCTGATCCTATAAGGTAGGGCGCCAAACGGATACAGCTCCCCGGCCACTTGGCCGTCGACGCAAGACGGATGCCTATGAACCCGAATTTTCTCGATTTCGAACAGCCGATCGCCGACCTGCAAGCCAAGATCGAAGAGCTTCGCCTGGTCGGCAATGACAATTCGCTGAACATCAGCGACGAGATCGCTCGCCTGCAGGACAAGAGCAGCACCTTGACCGAAAGTATTTTCGGTAACCTGAACAGCTGGCAGATCGCCAAGCTGGCCCGTCACCCGCGGCGCCCCTACACGCTGGACTACCTGCAGCACATCTTCACCGAGTTCGATGAGTTGCACGGCGATCGGCATTTCTCCGACGACGCGGCGATTGTCGGTGGTGTAGCGCGTCTGGACGGTGAGCCGGTGATGGTTATCGGCCATCAGAAGGGCCGTGAGGTGCGTGAGAAGGTCCGGCGCAATTTCGGCATGCCACGCCCAGAGGGCTATCGCAAGGCCTGTCGTTTGATGGAAATGGCCGAGCGCTTCAAGATGCCGATTCTGACCTTTATCGATACGCCGGGCGCCTATCCGGGGATCGACGCCGAAGAGCGCGGGCAGAGCGAGGCAATCGCCTGGAACCTGCGAGTCATGGCTCGTCTGAAGACCCCGGTGATCGCCACGGTGATTGGTGAGGGGGGGTCCGGTGGAGCCTTGGCCATTGGCGTGTGCGACCGCTTGAACATGCTGCAGTACTCCACCTATGCGGTAATTTCTCCGGAAGGCTGTGCATCGATTCTGTGGAAGACCGCAGACAAGGCGCCGGATGCCGCCGAGGCCATGGGCATTACCGCCGAGCGTCTGAAAGGCCTGGGCATTGTCGACAAGGTGATCGCCGAGCCATTGGGGGGCGCCCATCGCGACCCGGCCGCCGCCGCCGAATCGATCCGTCAGGAACTGGCCGCGCAGTTGAAAACCCTGAAAACGCTGGACACTGCCGAGCTGTTGGCGCGTCGTTACGAGCGTTTGATGAGCTACGGCGTCGCCTAAATGAGTCTGCAGGCCAGGGTGCTGGAAAATCTGGCCCCCTGGCGCGCTGCGCCGGCCTGGCGCATCGCCTTGTCCGGCGGCCTCGACTCCAGCGTGTTGTTGCATCTATTGGCCGGCCTCGGGCAAACCGAGGCGTTGCCGCCACTCTCCGCTATTCATATCCAGCATGGCTTGCAGGCCTCGGCTGATGCCTGGCCCGCGCACTGTCAGGCTGTGTGTGACGCGCTTGGTGTGCCGTTGCTCATTCAGTCTGTTCAGGTGCGCGCGGGTGCGAGTCTTGAGCGCGCCGCGCGGGACGCGCGTTATGCGGCGTTCGAGGCTGTGCTGGGTACGGGGGAGGTGCTGCTCGCAGCACAGCATCGTGATGATCAGGCGGAAACCCTGATGTTTCGCCTGCTGCGCGGTGCAGGCGTGGCGGGTCTGGGCGCTATGCCAGCGAGTCGAGCGCTCGGCGCGGGGCACTTGCTGCGGCCTTTGCTCAATTGTACCCGGGCCGAATTGCAGGCTTACGCCAGCGAACACCAGTTGCTGTGGGTGGACGATCCGTCGAATCTCGATAACCGCTTCTCACGCAATTATCTGCGCCACCAGGTGATGCCGGTGCTGGCTGCGCGTTGGCCGCAGGTTGCAGCCAGCATGGCGCGAACCGCAGAGCACCTGAGCGAGGCCGCACAGCTGCTCGACGAGTTGGCGCAGGAAGATCTGCAGTCGGTGCGGACGTCATGCCCCTTTGGCTGGTTGAAACTGCCGAGTCTTGCCTTGGTTCCAGTGCGCGCCTTGAGCGATGCGCGTCAGCGCAATGCCTTGCGCTACTGGCTGCGTGGCTTGGCGCCGATGCCGGATACCGAGCACTGGGCCGGATGGCGGGGGCTGCGTGATGCCGCTGCCGACGCGTCGCCAATCTGGCGCCTGGCGACAGGGGAGTTGCACCGAGCCGATCAGCGGTTGTGGTGGTTAACGGGTGACTGGCTGCAGGCGCCCGCTGCGCCAGAGCTTCCGCTGCGGGCGCAACAAGCGCTGAGTTTGCCGGGCAATGGCAGTGCTTACATTGATGGTCAGCTGCCCCCCGGTGAGTGGCGTCTGGCCTATCGCCAGGGCGGCGAGGTGCTGAATCTGCCGGGACGCGGCCATCGTGATCTAAAGCGTTTGCTCAATGAGCGTCAGGTGCCGGTCTTCGTTCGGCGGCGCTTACCTTTGCTGCTGTGTAATGGCGAGGTTCTGGCCGTGGCTAATCTGCCTGGATTGGACGGGCCAACCGATGGCCAGTGGCGTCTGAGTTGGCGGCCGCCGACTTGTGATCAAGGTTTGAGCTGAAAAGGCCTTTCCGGTAGACTACGCTCCCGTCTTATTAGAGCTTTTGTAGATTCCTTTTCGTCTTGAGAATTCGTCTTGAGAATTGGAGTCGGCAACCGCTTGCCAGTTACGGCGCTGATCGTAATTGGGGGCTTCGGCCTTCCTTCGCTTTCCCCGGCGGCGCAAACCGCTTAAACGCAGACTTCTAGGGTTTTTCATGACGCGCTACATATTCGTCACGGGTGGTGTTGTTTCTTCATTGGGGAAAGGCATCGC
>JBFKAF010000037.1:0-13163 GCA_041621735.1 Pseudomonas sp. | reverse complement strand
TTTACAAGAGGTTTTTCGAGAGGTCTGCGCCGGAAGTGGTGCGCATTATAGGCCCCGCACATTCCACGTCAACGCTTATTTCAGGAGACTACTCCGCCTTTAGCGAAATACGTGCAAAGGCCTTCTTCCCTGCCTGGCACACATGCACGCTGCCCACCTTATATATATAGGTCCGATCCACCACCTCACCATCCACCCGCACACTTCCAGCCCCAAGCAGATCCCTAGCCATCGCCGCATTCTTCACTAGACCCGCCTTGTTCAGCAGGGCAGAGATCGGCATGTCTTCAGCAGCCAGCAATTCGATCTCGGGTAGGTCATCGGGCAGCTCGCCGTCTTTCATGCGATTACCGGCAGAGCGATGAGCGCTCGCGGCGGCCTCCTCACCATGAAAGCGCGCGACCAGCTCCTCCGCCAATTTGATCTTGATGTCTCGCGGGTTCGCCCCCTGCTCGACATCCGACCTGAACTGACTAATCTCATCCATCGAACGAAAGCTCAGCAGCTCGAAATAGCGCCACATCAACGCATCCGGGATGGAGACCAACTTGCCATACATGACGCCAGGCGCTTCCTGGATACCTACGTAGTTACCCAGGGACTTAGACATTTTCTTGACGCCGTCAAGCCCTTCGAGCAGCGGCATGGTGACAATGCACTGCGACTCCTGACCATAAGCACGCTGCAGCTCGCGCCCCATCAGCAGGTTGAATTTCTGATCGGTCCCACCCAGCTCCACATCCGCACGCAGCGCCACCGAGTCATAGCCCTGCACGAGCGGATAGAGGAACTCATGGATGGCGATTGGTTGATTGGTCGTGTAGCGCTTACTGAAATCATCACGCTCCAGCATGCGTGCGACGGTGTACTGCGAAGCGAGCCGAATGAAATCAGCAGGGGTCAGCTGATCCATCCAAGTAGCGTTGAACGCCACCTCAGTTTTCGCCGGATCGAGAATCTTGAACACTTGGCTCTTATACGTCTCGGCGTTCGCCAGCACTTGCTCGCGCGTCAGCGGCGGCCGAGTTGCGCTCTTGCCGCTCGGATCACCGATCATGCCCGTGAAGTCGCCAATCAGGAAAATCACCTGATGCCCCAACTCCTGGAATTGGCGCAGCTTGTTGATCAGCACGGTATGCCCAAGATGGAGATCAGGGGCTGTCGGATCGAAGCCTGCTTTAATTCGTAGCGGCTGGCCGCGCTTGAGCTTTTCAACCAGCTCGGACTCAACCAGAACCTCTTCTGCACCGCGCTTGATCAGCGCCAGCTGCTCTTCAACCGACTTCATAACAGGGCTCACGACTACTCAAAAATCAAAGGGAACCAACCATACAATATCGCAGACAAATAACAAGTTTTGCCCAGCGCCCACCGACTCCATCACCGCACGGCTACGCTCAGGGTTGCCTCCTAGACGATTTGGTTATATTTTATACAGTTACTGCATATTCATCATCTCTTCATCTCTTCTATCCACCTTTTCAAAGTCAAAGCAGCCTATGACCCCTAAAACGACCAAAGCGCCGCCCCTGTACCCGAAAAGCCATATCTTGGCTGCCAGCGGCGTAGCGGCACTGCTCAGTTTGTCCTTACTCGTGTTCCCATCCCGCGAAGTCGAAGCCAAGCGAACCTACCTAGCCCTGGAGCTCGACAGCAGCCCCGCACTTGTAGTGCCGGGAAATGATGCTCCGCCACTCGACCCTGACCTAGAGGGTCAGGCCGCCTCCCCTTTCGCCAAGATCGAAAGCACGCTAGAGAGTCAGGATCCCGCTGAGCAACATGCAGCTATAACGGATACGGACACAGCACCCAGTCCTAGCGACACCCCTGCCGATCCCGGCCACAAGATCATTAGCGTTGCCAATGGCGATACCTTGTCCACGGTATTTGCCAAAGTCGGCCTGTCCGCCAATGCCTTGCATGACGCACTGAGCAGCAGCAAAGAAGCCAAGCAGTTCAGCCGCCTTAAGGTTGGCCAGGAACTCGAGTTTCAGCTGAGCACGGACGGCCAACTCGAAAGCCTGCACAGCAAACTGAACGATCTAGAGAGCATCAGCCTGGCCAAGACTGAAAAAGGCTTCGCATTCAAGCGCGAACTGGTCAAGCCCGATGTCAGGACTGCCTATGCCCACGGCACTATCAACAGTTCGCTGTTTCTCTCTGCCAAGCGCGCGGGCCTGTCACATGGTTTGACCATGGAACTGGCCAACGTCTTCGGCTACGACATCGACTTCGCCATGGATATTCGCAAAGGCGATGAGTTCGAACTGGTCTACGAAGAAAAAGTGGTTAACGGCAAACGGGTCGACACCGGCAACATTCTCTCGGCACGCTTTACCAACCGCGGCAAAACCTTTACCGCCGTGCGCTACACCAACAAACAAGGCTCCACCAGCTACTACAACGCCAACGGCGAGAGCATGCGCAAGGCCTTCATCCGCACCCCCGTTGACTTCGCCCGCATTAGCTCGCGCTTTTCTAACGGCCGCCGTCACCCGATCCTCAATAAGATTCGTGCACACAAAGGCGTCGATTATGCCGCTCCGCGCGGAACACCGATCAAGGCGGCTGGCGATGGCAAGATTGCCCTTGCCGGACGTAAAGGCGGTTACGGCAATGCCGTCGTCCTGCAACACGGCAGTCGCTACCGCACCCTGTATGCACACATGCAGGGTTTCGCCAAAGGCATTCGCACCGGCGGTAGCGTGAAGCAAGGACAAATCATCGGCTACATCGGCACCACCGGTCTTTCCACGGGCCCGCACCTGCATTACGAATTCCAGGTCAATGGCGTGCATGTCGACCCGCTGAGCCAGAAACTGCCCATGTCCGACCCTATCGCCAGTAGCGAGAAGGCTCGCTTCATGCAATTGAGCAAACCGCTGATGGCGAAGATGGACCAGGAAAGGTCCACCCTGCTCGCCCTCAACAAGCGCTGATTGCGGTGCCGTACTACCTAGGGCTGATGTCCGGCACCAGCCTGGACGGCTTGGACATCGCCCTGATCGAACAGCATGACAAGACCACCCTGCTCGCCACTCGCTACCTGCCCATGCCGGCCGAGCTGCGCGATGAGCTGCTGTCGCTGTGTTCGTCAGGCCCCGATGAATTGGCGAGGGCTGCCCTGGCCGAGCAGCGCTGGGTGCAACTGGCAGCGCATGGCATCAGCGAACTGCTGCAGCAAAATAAGCTCAAGCCTGAGGCGATTCGTGCGATTGGCAGCCACGGACAGACAGTACGCCATGAGCCGGCACGCGGCTTCACCATCCAGATCGGCAATCCTGCCCTGCTTGCTGAACTCACCGAAATCTGCGTAATAAGTGACTTTCGCCGCCGCGATATCGCCGCAGGCGGGCAAGGCGCCCCCTTGGTGCCCGCCTTCCATGAAGCCTTGTTCGATGACCAACGCAGCCGCCGAGCCGTGCTGAATGTTGGCGGGTTCAGCAACCTTAGCCTGCTAACGCCCGGCCAAGCCGTACATGGCTTCGATTGCGGCCCGGGTAACGTCCTACTGGATGCCTGGATTCAACGCCAGCGCGGTGAGAGCTTCGACCGTGATGGCGCCTGGGCTGCCAGCGGACAGGTGCAACCGCACCTATTGCAAGCCCTGCAGAGCGACCCATACTTCCAAACCCAGGGCCCCAAGAGTACCGGTCGCGAACTGTTCAACCTCACTTGGCTTGAACGGCATCTAAGCCACCTGCCCGACTACCTAGACGCGGATATTCAGGCGACGCTACTAGAACTGACTGCAGCGAGCATTGTTGCCTCGCTGCAAAGCGCCCAGGCCCAGACCGAAGAGCTGCTGGTGTGCGGTGGCGGCGTGAATAACCGCGCGCTGATGGCCCGCCTGAGTGACCTGCTGCCTGACTGCGCGGTCAACAGCACGGCGGTTCATGGCGTACCAGCGGACTGGGTGGAAGCCATGGCCTTCGCCTGGCTAGCACATTGCTGCCTGGAGGCTATTCCAGCGAACCGCCCCAGCGTGACGGGCGCACGAGGGCTAAGGGTGCTGGGGGCAATCTACCCCGCCTGAGAGCACCGCCTTTGCAAACCCAGAAACGACAACGCCGCGCACAAGGCGCGGCGTGAGCATCGAGTGACCGCTTACGATCAGATCGAAAAGGACGAACCGCAGCCACAGGTCGTGGTGGCATTCGGATTTTTGATCACAAAGCGCGAGCCTTCCAGACCTTCCTGATAATCCACTTCGGCACCCGCCAAGTACTGGAAGCTCATGGGGTCAACCACCAGGCTCACCCCTTCGCGCTCGACTATGGTGTCGTCATCGGCGACGTCTTCATCGAAAGTAAAACCATACTGGAAGCCCGAACAACCGCCGCCTGTCACGAATACGCGCAACTTCAGGCGTGGGTTGCCTTCCTCATCGACCAGGCTCTTCACCTTGCTCGCGGCGCCTTGCGTGAACTGCAAAGCTGTAGGGGTGAAGGTTTCGACGCTCATGCTGACTATCTCCCGGCGCTTAGCGCCATACTGCGTTGGGCTCTGCATTATCCGCTTACCCTACAAAAGCGGTCAACTATTGTGCATCGTCCAATCTTTCTGGCAACTCCAACGGGCGCGCCTGATCTTTCAGATGACACAGGCGTCCTTCGATCTGCGCGCCCATGGCCATCTCCATCAAGCCGTAATAGAGATTACCGCGCACTCGCGCACGGGCGCCCAGCTCCAGGTGCTCGCTGGCATGCACATCGCCGATCACCTCGCCGTCGATCACGATACGCGGCGCGCGGACTTCGCCCTCGACCAGCCCTTCGACACTGATTCGCGCCATGCCGTCGGTTGCCAGCAAATTACCATTCACGCGACCATCGACCTGCACCGCCCCCTGGAACTGTAAATCACCACTCAGCTCAGCCCCTGCGGCAATCAGGCTGGTCTTACCGGTAAAACGCTGTAGATCGGTTCTGCTTTTGTCTTTATTCCACATACACAACTGTCACTCTTCGTCGATCCATTTGAATATACGCTCCAACGGCTTCTCACCTTCGATTTCGGCGCGTACCTTGACCTGACTCGGTATAAAGCCGTCAGGTAATTTCAGCTCGGCGAAGCGTCCAGCTTCGGGAATGGCCTGGAAATGCTTGAACGCGAAGGGAATCACCTGGTCATCCAGCTGATCAGGCAGCCCTTGAGTCAAGGCCGCCAACTCCAGACTGACCTGCTTGCCGCCCTGCACCCCCTCCACAGTCACCTGCAGCTTCCCCTCCAAGGGCTTCTCGTCCTTGCCCACCCGACTGAGCAGCAGTTTGTAGCGAAATAGCTGGGGCGTGTCCGTGGCCTGCAACTCAAAGGTGCGAATCCTCAGCCCCTTTCGTCGACTCGCTGGTGCCAACACCCCTTTATAGAAAGCCAGGTCTTGTTGTTGCTTGAATATCTGCTCCTCGAGCAGCTTGATGGTCAGGCGACTCTGCTCGTTAGCCTGCTGCGCGACTTTTTCGCCGCTGGAAACAACCGCCAGACGCTGGCGTAATCCTTCCAGCTCCTGCTCTTGCTCAGTCAGGCGCACCAGCAGCGACTGCTGTTCCTCCACAACCGCTTGCATAGTGCGCGCCTGCCACCAGCTGCCGGCATAGAACGCGACAGGAAGCGCCAGGCTCAACAGCAGCAGCGCCAAACGCATGCGTTTGGCGCCACGCGGATCACTCGGCCGGACTTCCCAGCCGGCCATCAGGGCAGCATGGCCGCATGCGCCAAGCCGAGACGTTCGTCGAGACCGAAGAGGATGTTCATGTTCTGCAGCGCCTGCCCCGATGCCCCCTTGACCAGGTTGTCGATCACCGACAACACGACGACCAGGTCGCCACCCTGCGGGCGGTGCACGGCAATACGACAGACGTTGGCACCGCGCACGCTGCGGGTCTCGGGGTGGCTGCCGGCCGGCATCACATCGACAAAAGGCTCCCGAGCGTAACGCTGCTCGAACAACGCCTGCAGGTCGACCGTTCTGTCCGTCACGGTCGCATACAGGGTGGCGTGAATACCGCGAATCATCGGTGTCAGATGCGGCACGAACGTCAGACCTACCTCCGTACCGGCCGCCCGGCGCAAGCCCTGACGGATCTCCGGCAGATGACGATGGCCCTTGACCCCATAGGCCTTCATGCTTTCGCCAGCCTCACTGAACAGTGACCCGACGCTGGCACCACGTCCGGCGCCGCTGACCCCAGACTTGCAGTCGGCAATCAACTGCGCGGTATCGGCCAGGCCGGCTTCCAGCAGGGGGATCAGGCCCAGCTGCGCCGCGGTGGGGTAACAACCCGGCACCGCGATCAGCCGCGCCGTCTTGATCGCCTCGCGATTGACCTCGGGCAAACCATACACCGCCTCAGGCAGCAGATCCGGGGCGCCGTGCGGCTGGCCATACCATTTGGCCCACTCTTCGGCGTCTTGCAGACGGAAGTCGGCGGACAGATCGATGACCTTGGTGCCGGCCGCCAACAGCTCACCGGCCAGAGCGTGGGCTACCCCGTGCGGGGTGGCGAAGAACACCACATCGCAGGCGCCCAGGGTTGCCACATCCGGCACGCTGAACGCCAGGTCGGCGTAATGCCCGCGCAGGTTCGGATACATCTCATCGACGCGCAGACCCGCTTCGGAGCGTGAAGTGATGACCTCGACATGTGCCTGCGGATGCTGCGCCAACAGTCGCAGCAGTTCGACACCGGTGTAACCCGTGCCGCCAACGATCCCGACCTTGATCATCACTTGCCCCTTGAAAAAGCCATTGGAAAGCTGCCGATGATAAAGCCGCTTCGGCCAGGGGCCAACCGCCAGTGATGACGTATGCGCTATCGCCCACTACTATCGAGGCACTTTAATGACGCGGAAGTCGGATAATGCTCTACCTGTGGCTCAAAGCCCTGCACATCGTCGCCATGGTCTGCTGGTTCGCCGGGCTGTTCTATCTGCCACGCCTGTTCGTCTATCACGCGATGAGTGAAGACGAGGCCAGCCGCCAGCGCTTCTGCGTGATGGAGCGCAAGCTGTATCGCGGCATCATGCTGCCGTCGATGCTCGCCACCCTGGTTTTCGGCATCTGGCTGCTCAGCCTCAATCCGAGTCACTACTTCAGCCAGGGCTGGATGCACGCCAAACTCACCCTGGTACTCCTGCTGATCGGCTACCAGCATGTCTGCGGCGCCCAGCTCAAGCGCTTCGCCCGCGGCGAGAACCAACGCAGCCACGTGTTCTACCGCTGGTTCAATGAAGCCCCGGTGTTAGCCCTGATCGCCATTGTCGTCCTGGTGATCGTTCGTCCGTTCTGACCCTGCCACATTACTCAGCCAAAGGTGTCGCCATGCCCCTGCCCGCCCTGCTCGAACAACGTTTGCGCCTGCCAGTAGTGGCCGCCCCGATGTTCCTGGTATCCAACCCGCAGCTGGTACTGGCCTGCTGCCAAAGTGGCATCGTCGGCAGCTTTCCGGCACTCAACCAGCGCGACAGCGGCGGCTTCAGCGCCTGGCTGGACGAGATCGAAGCCGGGCTGCCCCCCGAGGCGGCGCCCTATGCCGTTAACCTGATCGTACATGGCAGTAATCCACGCCTGCAGGCGGATCTGGCGATCTGCGTAGAACACCGTGTGCCCATCGTCATTACCAGTCTCGGCGCGGTGAAGGAAGTGGTCGATGCGGTGCACAGTTATGGCGGCCTGGTATTCCACGACGTGACCACCCGCCGCCATGCGGAGAAAGCGGCGCAGGCCGGGGTCGACGGTTTGATCGCCGTGGCCGCGGGTGCTGGCGGACATGCCGGCACCTGGAGTCCGTTCGCGCTGATTGCCGAAATCCGCCAGTTTTTCGACAAGACCCTGCTGCTCGCCGGCTGCCTCAACCGCGGCCATGAAATTCTTGCCGCGCAGTTGCTCGGCGTTGACCTGGCCTACCTCGGCACGCGCTTTATCGCCACCCAGGAAAACAATGCCCCAGCGGCTTACAAACAGATGATCGTCGAGGCCAAAGCCGCCGACATCATCCACACCCCGGCAGTCTCCGGCGTACCGGCCAGCTTTATGCGCCGCAGCCTGGAGCAAGCCGGCTATAACCTGGAGCAGCTGCAAAACAAGGCCGAGGTCAATTACGGCGAGAAGCTCAAGCCGATCAGCGACGAGGCCAAAGCCTGGAAAACCGTGTGGTCGGCCGGCCAGGGCGTCGGCGCAATCGGCGACCTGCCAACGGTCGAGGCGCTGGTCGCGCGCCTGGATCGCGAGTATCGCGCCGCACACAGCCAGGCCCAGCAGCTGCAAAACGGCTGGCTACGCTGAAGCCAGCAGCCTGTTCAGCCCATACCCAGGAGGCTGCTCGACGGCGCCAGCGCCCAGCCGGCCGCCACGCAGCCGGTAAATCTGCCCCCGAGCAGTTTATTTGGCGAGCGTCATGCCCGCTGGGCTATCTTGATTATTCCCCCATGGCGCCGACAAGGAAGCCCGCATGACCCAAGCCCGTTTCAAGATTGTCTTCAATGGTGAACTGATGCCCGAAGTGGCCCTCGATACCGCCAAAGACAACCTTGCCCGACTGTTCAAGAGTGACCGCGCGCGAATCAATAGCCTGTTCAGCGGCAGCACCTTCGCCCTCAAACGCGACCTGGGTGAAAGCGAGGCCGACCAGTATCTGGCGGCCTTACAACGCGCTGGCGCGAACGCGCGCAAGGAACCGGACCTGGCAGCCAGCCTAACCCTGGTGCAAACCGAAGAGCACAACCCCAGCACTCGTAGTTCAGCGTCAGAGCCCAGCACTGACAGTGAGATGACCTGCCCCAAGTGCGGCAAACAGCAAGCCAGAACGGCAGAATGCTCAGCATGCGGGATCATCATCGAGAAATTCCTGGCCCGCCAAGCCATGCTGGCCAAGAGTGCGCCGACAGCTGCAGCGAACAGCACCAGCCCCCATACCCCCTATGCACCACCACAGGCCGCCGTCGGCGAGGCCGTGGCGGAAGTCGGCGAGCTCAAGGTGTTCTCCACCGATGGTCGGATCGGTCGCCTGCGCTACCTGGCCTGGTCGCTGGTGTTGATGTTCGTCACCACCGGCGTCATGGCCGTGGTGGCCATCGCCGCCAGCATCTCCGAGGTACTCGGTGGCTTGCTCGGCATCGCGGTGGTGATCGGCATGCTGGTGGTCAGCGTGCAAATAGGTGCACAGCGCCTGCATGACATCGGCTGGAGCGGCTGGCTGCTGCTGCTGAATATCGTACCCATCATCAACAGTGTGTTCTGGTTGCTGATGCTGGTGATTCCCGGCACCCTTGGCGCCAACCGCTTCGGCCCACCGCAGCCGGCCAACAGCACCGCGGTCAAAGTGCTGGCCGGATTGTTCCTGGCGTTGCTGCTCGCGGGCGTTCTGGGGTTGTTTCTCGGCGGTTTTGCCATGCTCGGTCTGGCCTTGAGCGGCCTCGATCTCGGCGCACTGGGTACACCCAGCAACTGACCGATCACTGGGCCGCAGCCAATTACCTTGCTGGCCCAGGCAACCCTAGGCAGCCGCTGCGGTCGAAGCCGACCCGTCACGGAGAAACGCAATGCCCCGTTATGCCCTGATCACCGGCGCCTCAAGCGGTATCGGCCTGGCCCTGGCCGAAGCCCTGGCGCGCCGCGGGCGCAATCTGATTCTGCTGGCGCGCCAACGCCATGCACTGGAAAGCATCGCCTGCGAGCTGAGCCAGCGCTTTGGCGTAGAGGTACTGTTCCGGGTCTGCGACCTGAGCGAGCCACTGCAGTTATCCGGCTTGCTGCATGAGCTGGAGCAGAGCGAACTGAGTATCGACTTGCTGGTGAACAACGCCGGGCTGGGCAACGCAGGCGCCTTTGTCGCCCAGGACTGGAAGCGCGAACAGCAACTGATCGAAGTCAACATCCTTGCCCTCGCCCGGCTCTGTCACAGCATCGGCACCATCATGGCGGGCCAAGGCAGCGGGCAAATCCTCAATGTCGCCTCGGTAGCGGGTTTTCAGCCTGGCGCCTGGATGAGCAATTACTACGCGAGCAAGGCCTATGTACTGCACTTCTCCGAGGGCCTGCGCGAAGAACTCAAGGAGTATGGCGTAAGCGTGTCGGTGCTCTGCCCCGGACCGACACGTAGCGCCTTCTTTCGCAACGCGCAGATTGATAGCGCAGCGCTGGAAAACAGCAAGCTGCTGATGAGTGCCGAGGAAGTGGCGCTCATCACCGTCAGAGCGCTGGACAAGCGGCGCGCCATCATCATCCCCGGCTGGCGCAATCGGCTGCTAGCCATGCTGCCGCGCTGGGCTCCACGCTGGCTGGTGCGCAAAGCCGCCGCCAGGATCAATCGACGCTTCACCCGCGCAGGCTGAGCCCTGGCGGTTTAGCCATTGGCATTCACCGTGCGCCCGTCGGCCCAGGCGCGCAGGGCATCGAGTTTTTCCGCCATGACCACCGACAACGGCGCCGTGCCCTGGATGCCCTGCAGCAGCAAAGCCTGATCGACGCCTTTCTGCTGCGCCTGCGCGGCGTACAGCGCACTGACCACCACCTGCTCGATCTCCGCCCCGGAAAAACCCTCGCTGGCGGCCACCAACAGGTGCATATCGAAATCGCTGGACTCCAGCTCACGCCGGGCCAGGTGGATGCGGAAGATCTCCTGGCGCACCTGCGCATCCGGCAAGTCGACGAAGAACAGTTCATCGAAACGCCCCTTGCGCACCAACTCGGGCGGCAGGCGTTCGATGACGTTGGCGGTGGCCACCATAAATACCGGCGCTTTGCGCTCGCTCATCCAGGTCAACAGGGTTCCCAGCACACGCTGACTGACCCCGCCGTCGTGCTCGCCACTGGCCAGGCCCTTCTCGATTTCGTCCATCCACAGCACACAAGGCGCCATCTGCTCGGCCAGCCTCAAGGCCTCGCGCAGGTTGCGTTCGGTCTCGCCGAAGAACTTGTTGTACAGGCAGGCGAAGTCCAAGCGCAGCAACGGCAAGCCCCACAACCCAGCCACCGCCTTGGCCGCCAGGCTCTTGCCGCCGCCCTGCACCCCGACCAGCAGCACGCCTTTGGGCACGTCGACGGCCTTGGCGTCGAGAAACACCGCCTGGCGCTCGGCCAGCCAACGCTTCAGATTGCTCAGCCCGCCGACTTCGGCGAAGCGTGCGGTGTCGTACTCGAAGCTCAACACCCCGTCCAGATCCAGCAGCTGGAACTTGGTCTTGTTCAGCTCAGGCAAGTCTTCCTGAGTAATGGCGCCGTCATCGCAGATGACGTTGCGCGCCAAGGTGCGCGCCTCGGCATGGCTCAGACCGCGCAGGTTCTTCACCACCTGCTGCAGGGTGCGGTTATCGGTGCGCACGCGGGCGTTGTGGTTGCGCTCGCTCCAGTGACTGGCCTCCTCACGAACGATGGCCAGCAGTTCATCTTCCGCAGGCAAGGCCAGACTGAAACGCGCGGCATAACGCTGCACGTCCGCCGGCAGCTTGCAGGCGTGGGACACCAGCACCAGCGTCGGTTTGTGCGCGCTGGTGCACATGGCAATCTCCTTGAGCAGGCGCACCAGCCTGGGGTTGTCGTCGAGGAACGGATGCAGATCGCACATGACGTAGAGATTCGCCAGCGGATCGGCCTTGATCAGCCGTAGGGCGGCCTCCGGCTCCTGAGTCTGAGCATCGCCCAGCGACTCTCCGCCAAAGCCGAGGCGCTGCAGACCCTCGGTCACCGACCAAGTATGCAAGCCGAGCCCGCGCTTGACTGCCAAGCCGGTAAGGGTTTCCAGCACCCGTACTTCGTCCCAGGATTCGATAAGGACCAGCTTGACCTTGGAGTCGAGCACCAGGCCCAGGTCATGAATATCGTTTTTCACACAAACTCCTTGTGCCCAAGTCGCCACTGGCCGGGACCAACACCCACCGTTAAACTCGGATTTCTTTCAACAGGCCGGGAGACTGTCCATGGACTGTCTGTTCTGCAAGATCGTCGCCGGTGAAATACCCGCGCGCAAGCTTTATGAAGACGACCAGGTGTTTGCCTTTCACGATATTGGCCCGCAGGCGCCCGTGCACTTTCTGGTCATCCCGAAAAAACATATCCCTACGCTGAACGATCTCGGCGAAGCGGACAAAGCCCTGAGCGGACACATGCTCTTCACCGCGCAACGCCTGGCCAACGAGCTCGGCTGCGAGGCCGGCTTCCGCGTGGTGATGAACTGCAACGATCAAGGCGGGCAAACCGTACACCACATTCATATGCATGTACTCGGCCAGCGCCAGATGACCTGGCCGCCGGGCTAATAGACCGCGACGCCGCCTCGCAGGCCGACGCGATAGCGCACTGAACGCCAGAAGACCAGCGAGAACCGCGCTGATTTGAGTCAAGCCCAGGGGCGACGCTTGCAGTAAACTGGGCAGCGATGCTCACGCCGGAGGTTCCATGGCCAACGAACGCCTTTACTCACCCATCGACCGCCTGTTGCTGCAAGCCGATGCGGCGCTGCGCACCTTGCTGCCCTTCAGCGGCCAACCCAATCGTCCCTCGCCGGCCATTGTGCAGCCTGAGGCCGAACTGGATGAGCAGGTAGCGCAGCACGTTGCCGGCCTGATGCGCATCAACCACACGGGCGAGGTATGCGCCCAGGCGCTGTACCAGGGGCAAGCGCTGACCGCCAAGCTACCCGCGGTACGCAGCGCCATGGAGCATGCCGCCGACGAGGAGGTCGATCATCTGGCCTGGTGCGAACAACGCATCCGTCAGCTCGGCAGCCACCCCAGCGTACTCAATCCACTGTTCTATGGCTTGTCATTTGGCGTGGGCGCGGTTGCCGGCTTGATCAGCGACAGGGTCAGCCTGGGCTTCGTCGCCGCCACCGAAGACCAGGTGGTCAAACACCTAGACGAACACTTGCAGCAGATCCCGCCCAGCGACGAAAAATCCCGGGCGATTCTCGAGCAGATGCGCGAAGACGAGGCCCAGCACGCCACCAGTGCGCTGGAAGCCGGCGGCCTGCGTTTCCCCTTACCGGTGAAGCTCGGCATGAGCCTGGTCGCCAAGGTGATGACCAAAAGCACCTACCGCATCTAAATCCAGCGGATAGCAAAAGGGGCGCTTGAGGCGCCCCTTCTTATTGTTAGCTTCAGCCCAGCACAACTGTTTGGCGTCTGGATCAACGCGGCATATTGCGCGCATAGAAGATCTCCAGCAT